>JBCCBF010000258.1:0-4182 GCA_039814445.1 Pseudomonadota bacterium | reverse complement strand
GAGCCCTGGCGTAGGGCCCGGAAAAATCTGGGTCTGATGTTGCGTGAAGGTATTTTGAAGGAAAACATCGACGGCGAGGCCCTGCTTTGGGCCCATAACCGGCTGGCCAGCCGCCCTGAACAGCGCCGTATCTTGATGGTTATCTCAGACGGCGCGCCGGTAGATGACAGCACCCTATCGGTTAACCCTGGCGGGTATCTCGAACGCCATTTGCGTGAGGTGATTGACTATATCGAACGGCGCAGCCCGGTGCAGCTTACGGCCATTGGTATTGGCCATGATGTGACCCGATATTACCGGCGGGCGGTTACCATCGTTGATGTGGAACAACTGGGCGGCACCATGATGAACAGCTTGGTCGAGTTGTTTGATGATGATCGCGGCGTTAACGCCGGTGGTGCGGGCCGCGCGGCAGCAACCCGTCGCCAGGCGTCATAATCAAGCATCGTAACCAGCAATCCTGACCAAGCGTCTCAAACAGGCGTCAATTATGCGGGCAAGCCGCATCAATGCGAGCGTATTCTTCGGGTGTGTCAATCGCTAGCTGGCGCTTATTCCGCTCACTGACATACAGGTTGATCACCTGTTCAATTTTAGTTTTCAGTTCCGCGTCGTGACGCGCCTTCGCGGTCTCTAAATCATCGACCGCTGTCGGGGCGCGGATGCCCACCCATTTGACCAGCTCACCGCGCATTAACTGCCCCAGCCAATCCATCATATCCCGATCAACCCGTGCGTGCTTTTGCTCATGCTTCCGCACTTCGATCGCCACACAACGCGCCCAGGCTAATTCTTTGGCCAGGAAAATAGTCGGCTGGAAATAGGTCAAATCCACCGCCACCCGGGATACCGCCAAACAATTGGGTGATGTCCAGCCGCCAACCTCTTCGTCAAATTCAATAAGATAGCGGTGCATCAACTCAGCTTGATACAGCCCCCGGGCGCTGTGCCCAGCGCTCAACCAAGAATGGCGCTCGACCAAGGCTGATAATTCAGCCTGGCTGCGGGTGTAATCGTAGCGGATTTGCCAAGGGACGATATTGACTTCCAACTCAGGCGGCGTGGTGCTGCGCTGGCAAGCAGCCTGGGCGGTTTGCCACGGTGCTGATAGGCCCGCCAGCATGCCCAGAAGAAGGGTTGCCACCCAAAACAGCTTTCGTAACAGGCCCTTGCCCGCGCCCTGTGTTACCCAGCGCATGCCCTTGGGTGATGTGTCACTCGTCGCCCTGTTTGTGACGAGCGGCCTGTGCGAAAAACGCTGCCTCAGTTTGAGTTTATGAAAACTGCTATATGCCATGGTTCAAAATTTAGCACAGCTATAGGCGGCTGTCTCATCAAGCCATTGTTAAACCGGGTTATCCTAGGCTTTTTCTCCCGACATGGATCATCAGGCCAAAGCAAACATCGCCTATTAAGATTGAAAATCATTTGCAGCTAAGGCACAAAATCCGGGTTCTGACTCTTTAAAGAATTTGCCAACCCGGTAAATTCGTCTTCGTCTAACAACGGAATGTGAAAATCATGCGATTTCCCACCCTGTCATTGCGCCACGGCGTGCTCGCCAGTGCTGCGCTTCTCATGGCCTTTGCTACCCCAGTCCAAGCGGCTGAAGTAAACGTTTATTCTGGCCGTCACTATGATACTGACCGCCAAGTCTATGATCTGTTCACCGAACGTACAGGTATTAAAGTCAACATCATTGAAGGCAAATCCGACGCGCTGCTTGAGCGGATCAAATCCGAAGGCACCGCCAGCCCCGCTGATATGCTGATTACGGTTGATGCCGGTCGCTTATGGCGTGCTGAACAGGCTGGCCTGTTCCAAGCGGTGCGATCAGACACCCTGAATGACAATATTCCTGCATCCTTGCGCCATCCTGATGGACTCTGGTACGGCCTGTCAAAGCGGGTGCGTGGCATTATCTATTCGAAAGAGCGGTTGGGTGATGCCACCTTGCCAGCTACCTACGAGGAAATGGCAGACCCCAAATATAAAGGCGAAGTCTGCATTCGCTCATCAAACAACATCTACAACCAATCACTTTTAGGCTCAATCATCGCCGCCCATGGTGAAGATGTGACCCGTGATTGGGCTCAAGGGATCAAGAATAACCTGGCGCGCCCACCACAAGGCGGTGACACCGATCAAATCAAAGCCGTGGCCGCTGGTGAGTGCGATTACGCCATCGCCAATCACTATTATTACATTCGTCTGGCCCGGTCAGGGGATGCCGCAGATCGTGCCGTGGCTGATAAAGTCGGCTTCATTGCCCCCAACCAAGACGACCGTGGTGTTCACGCCAATATCAGTGGTGCTGGCGTGTTGAAAACCGCTCCGAACCCATCAGAAGCCCGGCAATTGCTGGAGTTTTTAAGCAGCGCCGATGCGCAAGCCATCTTCGCACGCTCAAACAATGAATACCCCACCAACCCCAATGTGGCGCCAATCGCTGAGATGGAATTGGTCGGTGAGTATAAGCAAGATGAGCTTAACGCCAGTGTGTTTGGGGCGAACAACCCCAAGGCCCTGATGATCGCTGATCAGGTTGGCTGGCCCTAAGCCACTTCGCTAAATCCATAGAAAAGCCGGCGATGATGGAACCATCGCCGGCTTTTTTCATGAGCGCTTTTTGCGGGTGCTTTTTTTAAGAACAGGCTCAGCCTTGCTGCGAACGCGCAAACATAATCCGGCCAAGGATGATCACGGGGATAACCCCAATCAGCCCAATAGTCAGCGACGGTAACGCCGCACTAACCAGGCGTTCATCGGCCGCGTAGCGATAGGCCAGAAGCGCCAGGGTCTCCACATGGAAGGGCCGCAGCACCAAGGTGGCTGGCAGCTCTTTGACCACCTCCACAAACACAAACACCGACGCGGTCAGCACGCTTGGACGCAAGACGGGCAAATAGACACGGAAAAGCCGTTGCCAGGATGACGCGCCAAGGGTTTGGGCCGCATCACCCAAGTTCTCAGCCATGCGTAACACCCCGGGTTCCAACCCCTTGACCGCCACGGCCAAGAACCGGGTGGCATAGGCATATAGCAGAATAAAGGCCGTGCCAGAGAAGATCAGCCCCAGGCTCACCCCAAACCGGTCATCTGCCACCGCCATGATCCAACGATCTAAAAGGCCAAAAGGCACCAGCACACCCACGGCCAAGACGGTGCCCGGGACAGCGTAACCGAGGGTGGCAAGCTTAACCCCCATCGGGCCTAAATGGCGTTTACCATGGCGGCGACGGGAGGCCAGGGACAGCATAAGGGCAATAATCACTGTTACCAACGCCCCCGCCAGCGCCAACCATAGGGTATCCGTGATCGCACCCGGCATCAGGGCCAGGCTGTTAAGCCCATCACTCTTCATGGCCAGATAAATCAAACACAGCACGGGCAGGACAAACCCGACCATCGCGGGGATCAAACAGGCTAGGGTGGCCAGCCAGGCAAGGGGCGGATTAGGGGTCATAAAAGCGGTGTCATGCCCCAACCGAACCGCCTGGGTTTGACGCCCACGCCCTCGCAACAAATACTCAAGAGCGATCACCAAGCCGATCACGAGCAACAAATAGGCGGCAAGCTTCATGGCCGCCAGGGGTGCGCCCATGGCAAACCATGTGCGGTAAATACCCGTGGTGAAGGTGGGAATGCCAAAATGCTGCACCGTACCGAAATCAGCCAGTGTTTCCATCATAACGAGGGCGGCCCCGCCCATGATCGCTGGCCGCGCCAGGGGGATCGCCACCGTGAGAAAACTAGACCAAGGCGACCGCCCCAGACTGCGGGCGATTTCAACAGCGCGTTGGGCTTGGGTGCCAAAAGCCACGAGGGAGAAAATATACACATAGGGGAAAAACACCGCCGTCATGACCATGATCGCCCCGGTCATGCTGCGGATGGGTGGAAACCAATAATCCCCCATCTGCCAGCCAAACAAATCGCGCAACCACGTCTGTACCGGCCCGGCAACCTGCAAGATATCCGTATAGGCATAGGCCACCACATAGGCTGGCAAGGCTGCGGGCGCCAGCAAGGCCCATCGTAGCCAACGGCGTCCTGGAAACGCTGTGGTTGCCACCAGCCAGGCACAACCCACCCCGATCACCACCGAGGCGATGGTGTTTGAATTTTATGATTTAGGATGTTATCCTACAGTAGCACGTTTAAAACCTGTTACTGAAACGT
>JBCCBF010000121.1:0-7659 GCA_039814445.1 Pseudomonadota bacterium | reverse complement strand
CCCGATTGAGCGTCTTGATCTGCATGCCTGACTTGATGATCCCCGCCTCGATCCGGCCGGTCAGGAGCCGGCCCAGGAACGGATCCGCCTCCAGCGTCGTTGCCAGCATGCGAAACGGAGATGCAGTCTGAAGCGTCTGCGCGGGCGGAGAGACATGTGAAATCAAACCAGGCCCGGGCTATCAGGGTAGGCTTTTCAGGCTTGCCGCATAGAGACATGGTAGCGGTGGGTGTGGATTGCCAGTTCACTTAGATGTTAGCAAGCGTGCGGGTCCCGTAAAAATAACCGGACCATCACGCAGCAGCCCCGTTTGATAACAAATAATAACCGCCAAATAGGCCCCAAACAGGTTGGCAATGATGGCGGCGATCAAAATACCTTGATACCCCAGCCACCAACTGCCTAGGGCGGCCAAGGGCACATAGATAATCGCAATCCGTATGACGCTGGAGGTCAGGGCATGAAACGCCCGGTCCCGGGCGTTCTTGGCCGCGTTGGCCACCACCAAAATGCCATAACCAAACAGGGTCAGGCCGACGAATTGCATATAGGCCGCGCCATAATCGAGGGTGGCTTGATCATCGGTCATGATGCCCATCAGCGTCTCAGCCATCAAAACCAGCCCTAATCCAACCACAAGGCCATAAGTCAAACAGGATATAAACGCGACCCGCATCGCCTCACCAACCCGGTCGCGTTCATCAGCACCCCAATTTTGACCGACCACGGGACCAATACCACTGGATAACGCCAAGAGCGGGACCATGATGAAAGATTGAATGCGAGTGGCAGCCCCAAAGCCGCCCACGGCCGCCTCACCAAACGCGGCGACCAAAGCCGTGATGATCGCCATGCCAGCAGGGTTAATCGCGTTGGAAAAAGCCGCCGGCACGCCCACACGCGCGATCTTTTTAATACAAGGCACACAGCCCTTCATGCTGAGGCCTTGGCGTTCAATATAGCCCGCAATCAGCACATACATGACCGCCAACACCACCCCTAACAACCGGGCGATCAACGTCGCCAACCCGGCCCCGCCAGCGCCGCCCTCTGGCACGCCAAGCAGGCCAAAAATCAACACGGGGTTGATCCCGACATTGACCGCCGCCACCAACACCATCAAACCCGCTGGAATGGTGCTAGAACCATGGGCACGGAATACGGCATTGATCACTAACAAAATGACCAAAAGCGGGAAACTTAACGCCCAATAAAATACGTAATCACATACGGCATCAGCCGCATCACTGCGAGCCCCCATCAGGGCAAAGAGCGGCTCGGCTACCACCAGCAACAACGCACCGGTCAGCACGCCTAACAGCAACGCGAATATAAGGCCTTGGGCTGATGCCCGTTGGGCGAAATCTGTATCCTTTTGCCCGATGGCTTGGGAGACAACCGTGTTGATGCCAGCGCTGAGTCCCAGGGCCAGACTGGTGACGGCAATGGTGACAGGATAAATGAAACCCACAGCGGCCAATTCTGCTGCGCCATACTGGCCGAGGAAATAAGCATCGCTCAGGCCCACACTCATCACCGCGAGAATGCCAATGACCATAGGTGAACTCAGGCCATAGAGTGCCCGCCAAACAGGGCCTTCGGTAAGATTACGAGAGGACACGGAAAAAGATTATTTACCCAGCGACGAAAAAGCCAATGAAGGCCCCTCAACCCTGGCGACCTTATCCCATGACCTAGAACCAGGCTTGGGCAACTGCAACTAAATAAGCAAAGTAGGTGCTGACTGATCGGGTCAAGACACCCGTCAAAAGGCTGGTCAAAACATTACCCCCAGGCTATGTCACCAGCCATCATGGAAATTCAAACAAGCATAGCGTTTTTAGGCTTCATGGCTGGGTTTGCAATTTTTGGGGCGGGCATCGCCTTGCTTGGCCACCGGAAACTGAAAGCGATCGGCCGCGTCATCGACCTCACCGACCCAGCCCAATCCAACAGCGTGGAGTATTGGCGGCGGATACGCGGCGGCGGGTTCTTCCTGCTGGCGATTTCCAGCGCCTTGCTTTACGGCGGTATCAACGCACAATTACCCGATGAGTTGGGCGATCCCACGATCTTCCAAGCCCCCGATGAGCCCCCTAGACCTGAGGGATCAGAAGTCGAAGAGCCCCTCGAGTAACGCCCGGCTTTTACGCTCAATTTGTGGCGTTTCACCGGTCATGATGGAATCACCCAAGGCTTCGTTTTCTTGCAACCGACGGCGCTCGGCATCAGCGTCCACGATGGTGCCGGGTTCTACTGGCTTGCGCCAGAACAGCACCTTATCAGTGAGGCTGGCACTGGCGCTGGCCAGCTCTGTTGATTCCGCATTCACCAATTGCCGAATATTCGGGTCTGCGTTATCTGCCCCCGCTTTTTGCAACAGGCTGCCCTCACCGCGGGAAGTGCTTGCCACCGCCTGCACAGGGGGCGTGTTACCCACCTGGCTGGTCATCACCCCACCACCATCACGGGGCGGGAATTGCGCCTCACCAGCCAAAGGGCCGGTGCGTGGGGTTTCAACTTGTTCATCAAACAGGGCGGAAGCCGCCACATCAGCAGTGGTGCCCTCTTGAGGTCGCGTGGTACCAGGTTGCGGTGGCCGCAGGTTGATGTCAGGCGGCAGGGATAGGGGCGCCCGCGACACTACGTTGAATTCATCGGGAGCTGAACGCTCAAGCCCTAATTGCTTTTGCACACCGCTACAGCCGACGACCAAGCCGCCAGCTAGCACCAAACTCAACACCGGTATCAACCGTTGCTTTGTGTATGAAAACGTCACCATGATCATCTCTGTCCGGTTATTCGATCTTCGTTGTTTCCTGGCTTTTCGCTTCTTCTTTGGCTTGCGCCGGGTTGCCACCCAGCACAAAGCTACGCCATAAGAGAATCATAACGCCCACAACAATACAACTGTCTGCGATGTTGAAGGCGGGCCAAGCATAATCACCGATGTAAAAATGAAAGAAGTCCGCGACGGCGCCATACAGCGCACGGTCGATAATGTTGCCAAATGCGCCACCGATCACCGTCCCAATCGCCAGCACTGACCAGCGATCCCCGGTGGAGCGTAACCAATTGATTAAAAAGCCAACAATCACCAGGGCAATGGCGCTCAACACATAGGGTTGCCAGTTTCCGTCCGTGTTGCCGATGCCAAAGCTGACCCCACGGTTCCATACCATGACGAACTTTAGGAATGGCGTGATGTCGATGGGCGGGTGCCAATTGGCCTGGGTAATGGTGCCCTCAAACCCGTAATAGACCCGCAAAAACCACCATTTGCAAAGCTGATCCGCCACCATCATGACCACCGCCATCAGCCCAGCATCCCGCCACCGGCTTTTCGGCAGCGGCGCGGCGGGTGCTGGCTCTGAAGTGGTTGTGGTTTGATCGCTCACGTATCTTCTCGTTATTTTAGTACCGGGCTCTTCCCTCTCCCATCAAGGGAGAGGAGGTTTAATGCGCTCTACTACGCCGCGTCCTGCTTGGCCGCCACCGCGGCTGCACAGCGGGGGCATAGCATGCCATGCTCGGTCTGCTCCACATCGGGCAGGATCTGCCAGCAGCGCTCACATTTATGACCGACCGCATTGGCCGGCACCACGCCGACACCAGCCACATCGGCCTCGGTAAAGGCATCCGCCGGCACGTCGCCAACCACTAAGTCGACCCCAGAGGTAATGGCGACTTCGGCGAAATCAATGTCTTTGACCGCCTCCGCAATCTCCGGCGTCAGATACACATTGGGCTTGGCTTCCAAGGATGAGCCGATACGGTTCTCGGACCGTTCAATCTCCAACGCACCGGTGATCACCGAGCGTACCTGACGGACGGTGGCCCAACGGGCGGCCAAGGCCTCATGACGCCATTCGGCAGGCACCTCGGGGAAGGTCTGCAGATGCACGCTGCCGGCCGCTTTACCGTGGCGTGTGAGCCAGGCTTCCTCGGCCGTAAAGCTCAACACCGGGGCAAGCCAGGTGACCAGGCAGTTGAACACCTTATCCAGCACGGTGCGGGCCGACCGGCGGCGGACACTGTCGGGCTGGTCGCAATAGATCGCGTCTTTACGAATGTCGAAGTAGAAGGCCGACAAATCCTTGGCACAGAAATCATGCAGCTCGCGGAACATGCGCTGGTAGTCATAGGTCTCGAGGCTGTGGCGCACGAGCTTGTCCAATTCGGCCAGGCGGTGCAGCACCCAGCGCTCAAGCTCGGGCATCTGATCCACGGCAATCGCCTCGGCGGGCTCAAAGCCATCCAGGCTGCCCAGCGTCCAGCGCAGGGTATTGCGCAACCGGCGATAGAGATCCGCTTGGCCCTTGATGATCTGTTGGCCGATCCGAATATCCTCGTGATAGTCGGACGCGATCACCCAAAGGCGCAGGATATCCGCGCCATATTGCTTCATCACATCCTGCGGGGCCGTGGTGTTGCCCAGGGATTTGGACATCTTCCGCCCCTGCTCATCGAGCACAAAACCGTGGGTCAGGACGGCATCATAGGGCGCTCGCTCCCGGGTCCCGCAGCTTTCCAGCAAGGATGAATGGAACCACCCCCGGTGTTGGTCGGAGCCTTCCAGATACAAATCCGCGGGCCATTTCAAATCATCGCGGGCTTCGAGCACAAAGGCATGGGTTGAGCCACTTTCGAACCACACCTCAACGATGTCGTTCACCTGCTCATAATCATCGGCCTTATAGTCATTGCCCAGGAAGTCTTGGGCCTCCCGCGCAAACCAGGCATCGGAGCCTTCTTCCCGGAAGATATCCTCGATCCGCTTCAAGACCGCCTCATCCTTGAGGATTTCACCGGTGGCCTTAGACACAAACAACGCAATCGGCACACCCCAAGCCCGCTGGCGGCTGATGCACCAATCAGGGCGGGTTTCCACCATGGCATGGATGCGGTTCTCCGCTGTCTCGGGCACCCATTGGGTCTTCCGGATCGCATCTAGCGCCCGACCACGCAGGTTGTTGGTCTCCATGGAGATGAACCATTGGGGCGTGGTGCGGAAGATCAGCGGGGCTTTCGAGCGCCAGGAATGGGGATAGGAATGCTGCAACCGGCCTTGGGTCAGCAAGTTCCCCGCCTCGATCAGCTTGGCGATCACCGCCTTG
Source organism: Pseudomonadota bacterium (assembly GCA_039814445.1). GTDB lineage: Bacteria > Pseudomonadota > Alphaproteobacteria > TMED2 > TMED2 > TMED2. The sequence goes on along the minus strand of JBCCBF010000121.1, from coordinate 2,542 downwards.
TTGGCCGTGCCGTTCTTGCCCTTATGGTTGAGCACGGTCTCGCCAGCAAACAGGCCCACGCGCTCATAATAGCTACCATCCTCAGCCACCGTTTCGGGCACTTGGATGCCATTGGCCTTGCCGAGTTTAAAGTCATCCTCACCATGGCCGGGGGCGATGTGGACGATGCCCGTGCCCTGGTCCGTGGTGACAAAATCACCGGCCAGGAGCGGCACGTCAAAGCCGTAGTAATCATCAAGCGCGTGCAGCGGGTGGTGACAGATCGTGCCATCCAGCTCCGCGCCCTTAAACCGGGCCAGTTCCTTCACCGTGGCAATCCGCGCTTGTTCGGTCACTGCACCCACCAGGTCAGCGGCCATCACCAGGCGCTCACCCACCTGGGCGTGACTGCCCTCGGCCAGTTCGGTGACTTCCACCAGCACATAGTCGAACTCAGCGCCATAGGCCATGGCCCGGTTGCCCGGGATGGTCCACGGCGTCGTGGTCCAGATCATGACACTGGCGCCATCGATGGCGGGCACCGACGCGGATTTCACCGGGAAGCGAACCCAAATCATCTGGCTTTGGTGATCGTGGTATTCGACCTCGGCATCAGCCAAGGCGGTTTTCTCCACCACCGACCACAAGACCGGGCGGATACCCTTATAAAGCCCACCATTGCGCACGAATTTAAAGATTTCAGCGACGATCGTGGCTTCAGCGTCCTTCGTCATGGTGGCATAGGGTTGCTCCCAATCACCGATGACGCCCAGGCGCTTAAACTCCTCGGCCTGGGTCTCCACCCATTTTGCGGCAAAGTCGCGGCATTCCTGGCGGAAATCCAGGATCGGCACATCGTCTTTGTTTTTACCCTTAGCGCGGTATTGCTCTTCGATCTTCCACTCGATCGGCAGGCCATGACAGTCCCAACCGGGCACATAGACCGCATCCTTGCCCAGCATTTGCTGGGAGCGGGTCACCACATCCTTCAAGATCTTGTTCACCGCGTGGCCGATATGGATATTGCCATTGGCGTATGGCGGGCCGTCATGGAGCACGAACTTCTCTCGCCCTTCAGCCTTCGCTTGCTCCCGCTGTTTTTTGTACAAATCGATCTCATTCCACCAAGCGAGGATTTCCGGCTCCTTTTTCGGCAGCCCGGCGCGCATGGGAAACTCCGTGGTCGGCAGGAACACGGTATCTTTTAGATCGGTTTTGGTATCGGTTTTGGTATCAACGCTCATGATGATGTCAGTCTTATCGGTCAGATCAGCAAACCTATTCAGGTCCGGCGCAGACGACCCAGCGTGAATGCTTAAGGCCGTCCGTGAATGGCGCGCTTCTAGCGGATTTTACGGGCGCTGTCTTGAATGAAGTGGGGCAGTGCCGTGGACGGCCACTGCCAAGGTCAACGCAAAGGCTTCCCGGCCGTTCTAAACGACCGGGCCTATAATTCGCGCGATCAGGGCGCGATGCCGATAATGCAATGCATTGTTCATGATGGAACTATGCTAGACTTATGGTCTGGAAACAAGAGCAGACAGAGCCAAAGTGACTGCGTTCATGGAAGACGAGCCATGCCTCGGGCCACACACCTTACCCCTTTTTCCTTTTAGCCGCCATCTTTGCCTTGAGCGGTTGCACCGATATCAACTGGCAACAAACAGCCCAGTCTTGGTTCGAAAGCATCTGCCAAGAATACGGTCATGTGGACTGCAATTCTAAAGATTAAGACGCACACAAAATACACCGAACACAAATTATTTCATTGATATCAAAAACCCAATCACCACATCTGATTGATAACGGAGTAACAATTGGGGGTTGGTACTGAGAGCGCGTATTTGTCCTGATGATGGCACCAAGCTGGTCGAAGTGGAGCGGTGTGGTGTTATTATTGATATTTGCCCGACCTGCCATGGGGCCTGGTTCGATGTGTCGGAGCTAGAAAGCATTACTGAGTACGCCGCGCGAAAATTGGCGCGGTTAAAAATTGAAAACTGCGGCACTGCCCTCACTGACATTACTGATTCTGACATCGACCGGCTATTTGGCCGGAATTTTAATTTACCGCGTGAGACCCCCCAACGATATTGCCCCTGTGATGGAGCACCCCTTGAATTAAAAGAGCGCCATGGGGTGATCGTTGATTGGTGTCCCATCTGCCGCGGGATCTGGTGTGATCGTGGCGAATTGGATGCCATCATCAACCGGACGGCGCGCGAACTCGCCATAACCCGATGTTTAGCCACGATTAAGAATGGCGAGCTGCCGCTACCGCGGGATTTAATGGGCCCCAAGCCATTACCAATTATCCAGCACCGTAACCTGACCAACTACCACCCCCGCCCGCAACACGACCCGCAGCTGTCGCCTTTGGCATTGCAACGGTTGCTCCATGATCAAGACCGTCCCAAGCGGCGTGGTCTGGGCACCACGGTTGGGGCCATCGCCCTGGGCATGAAGGTGATCAAGTTTGCTTTTGAGATCATGGAATAAGGGTGCAGCGGTCAGAACATAGACGGTCAGATAATCATGACCATCGGCCAGTGGACCTGGCCTT
>JBCCBF010000123.1:0-7578 GCA_039814445.1 Pseudomonadota bacterium | reverse complement strand
CAAGGCAAGGCCAACCCAGGTGTGGTTAATCAGTTACTGAAAGCGAAGCTTTCGGGCTGATAACTAGTCAATCGAATCGATTTTCGTTATTCTAAGACCAAATTTAACATGCGTTTAATCGCATTTAGGCAGGGCTTGGCAGGATAGAATGACAAGGTTTAACCGTTCTAAATCACAACATTGGCATGGCCCCATCGCCGTGGCTTCGTTAGTGGTGGCGTTGGGCTTACCCGTTTTGGCGCAGGCCCAGGACGCCAGCCAGCGGCAGCCAACCAATATTACGCCTCGTGTTGGGATTGATAATTTCACTGGCCAACAAGGCGCCTTGCCCCAACCCGAATTAACCGCTGAACAAAAGCGGTTATTGCTGCAATTGCGTATTATGCAAATTGAAGGTGGTCGCGCCTATGTGCGTCAGGCCTGTGCTGATCCTACCTGGGTTAATGATTACAAAGCCCAGTTAGAAGAGGTCGAAGTGACCAAACGGCCAGAAGCGGTTGAAGCCTTTAAGATCGGCTGGAATGAGAGTAAGGCGCGGCTTGGTCCCGATATCGTCTCCTGTGAGACCGTGTTACCCACCGAGGGCTAATCACTCCCCATTACAATAGGTAGACAGGGCGCATGTTGTTGCGCCCTTTTTGCTTTCGGGCATGGCGCTCATAAACAAGACAGATACTTCGTTCCTCTTGTTTGAAGCTGTCCTGCCATGGCCCTCGCCGCATCATCACCAAAAACACGCCGCCCGATTGACGTGGCGGTTGCCGTTGATTGGCAAGATAGGCGTGCTGTGAATGCGCTTATGCGACGGCTTGAGCAGACCCTGTCACCAGATTTATTGATCGATAAGTACACAAAAAGCGCGCGCTATCAGAAACTGAACCCCACAACCGGTCACTGTTCGGCCGCTTCCGAAGCCCTGTGGTACATGATCGGCAATTGGGCAACCACATACCGTGATCATTGGGCCTATGACACGCCGCAAGCCCGTGGCCGTCAAGCGCGGGGCGAAAAGCGGGCCGATACAGATACGACCCATCACTGGTTGCAAATTCCGGGTACCGTACCCGAAAAACAGCGCAATTTATTTGATCCAACGGTCAAACAATATGAGCACCAGCAGCATCCTCATGGGCGTATCGTCAGAAAAACGACGCCGCACGCTTATGGTATCGCTGCGGGATTTCAAACCAAATGGCCGTCAAAACGCGCCCAAGCCGTGATCGATCGCGTGGCCAATACTCTGTTGAAAAGACCGCTTAAAGGGGTTGTGGTCGATCCTACGTTGATCCGGGATCCCGAGGCCAGCCGTCATAAAGCCTATGATGAGAAGCTTTATCGTGGTCTCGCACAATTCTACGAGGCCAGAATAGAGGCGCCGGTTAAGCCGGTAAGGCCGGCGCGGGTGCTACCCGGGCGCGGCGGCCACGACGCCCGCTCTCAGCCGCCAGTGGGGCATGGGCCAACCAGCGCTCCAGCTCTGCCATCGCTTCGCGCATCCTAGCCAGCTCACGCGCATCATCCCGATCGATCACCTCAAGACAGGTGAGTTTATTGTCGAGCAGATCGATTAGTAACTCGGCCGTCTGGCGTGACAAGATTTTTGTCAGATCGATACTCTCATTGTCTGTCAGCGCATTACTTGCGGGGTCCTTGCCAATGCGTCCCATGTGGATCCTGCCTTCTGTCTCTAGTGTTAAAGCCCGTGTCATGGTTAAGGATGCGTTAGAAGGTTTAAGGCTTTCCTAACGACCCCAGAAAGTCATTGGTGTTTGCTTAAGGCGGTGTGGTGGATCGCTTAATCACAAGGTTTGTGATTAAGTTCTGATTGATTAGGCGTCTCGTTGATTGACAGGGGCTGGCTGACCTCTGTAGATAGCGTTCTTGCAAGTGGTGCGGTGGCCGAGTGGCTGAAGGCGGCGGATTGCTAATCCGTTATACGGTTTAAAACCGTATCGAGGGTTCGAATCCCTCTCGCACCGCCATTTGCTTTATTCGATTGAGCGCCAGCCCACGCGCTTGTCACCCTGTCGCCCGCTAAGAGAAAGCCCATACCATGCGTGACATGCTTAAAAATGTCGTGCTGATGATCTGTTCTCTGGCGCTCACCTTGGTCGGCTTGGAAGTGGCCTTGCGTTTGGTTGACGGCGAAGAGGTGCTGACCAAAACGAATTTTGTGGCGCGTAAGCTTTCTTTACTCTCCAGCTCCTATCCCACGGCTTATGACCCGCTCATGGGATATATTCCGCAGCCCGATCATCGGGGCGAGGGTGAATTATGGGGCGTGCCGATTTCAATCGATAGCCGCGGTCTTCGTCTGGCTGCCGCGGACGCGCCAGAGCTCGAGCGCTACGATATTCTGGCCATGGGTGACAGCTTTACCTTTGGTGACGAGGTTGGCGATGGTGACACCTGGCCTGCCCATTTAAGCACCCTGACGAATAAGACGGTCGTTAATGGTGGCGTGTTTGGTTATGGCTTGGACCAGGTGTTGTTGCGCACCGAACAATTGGTGCCTGCGTTAGAGCCTGAGATTGTTGTGATGTCCGTGCTGTATGGCGATATGCGCCGCAGCCAGTTGGCGCAACGGACGGGTGTCGAAAAGCCCTATTTCAGCATCGAGAATGACGCCCTGGTGCTCAACAATGTTCCGCCTTCCCGGTACCGGCCGCGGCTGGAACAAATTGGTCGGTTGCGCACCATTCTGGGACATAGCTATTTGGTTGATTTTACCATGCGTCGCGTGGGTCAGGCGGCCTGGTGGTATGCTGATGGCAGCCCTGAGGTGTTCGCCCATAACCAATTGCTGGACGTGTCCTGCAAGATGGCAGAGCGCTTTGCCCAATTCGCGACCGCGCAAGATTTCCAGCCTTTGATCGTGATCCAATATTTCCTGCGTGTTTTTGTTGATCCGCAAGGCGAGAAATCCATCATGGAAATGAACGGCATTCGTCAGTTCATGGCCTGCGCTGAGGCCGCTGGTTTGCCCGTGCTTGATACCTTTCCCATGCTACAGCAGGCTTTTGATAACAGCGTGGATGCCGGTCAGTTCGTGGCGATTTATGTGCGTGGCGGCCATATGTCATCCGAAGGCAACCGTGTGATTGCTCAATTGATTGCCGAACGCTTGGCCGAAGAAGGCTGGCTGGAGCCGCAAGGGTAGGGACCATGATCGGACAGCTGCACGAGAGCTATCAAGAGCAAACCGCGGGCAAAGCGGGCTCCCCCCGTGGGTTTGGCATTGTTTTCACCGTGGTGTTTCTCATCATCGGGCTATTCCCATTGGTGAAATCAAAACCGCCATTGCTGGTCTTTCTAGCCTTGGCCGCGGTGATGCTCATCATAGCCTTATGTCGCCCAGCCTTACTGGAGCGGCCTAATAGGTGGTGGCTTAAACTGGGTGAATTGATCTATCACATCACCAACCCGATCATCTTGGGGATCATTTTTTATTGTGTGGTGCTGCCAACCGGCTTAATCAGGCGGGTATTCAACAGGGATCCTTTGGGCCTGAAATGGCAGGCTGATGCGCAAACATATTGGCGCAAGCGGGATCAAGACGAGACAATCGATTTTACCCGGCAGTTCTAGTCGGGCGTTATCGAGACGAACCCTATCGGCATGGTGCCACGCGAAGGACGCAAGACGAGCATGTCTTTTCTGTCAGAACTTTGGGCTTTTATTCGCCACCGTAAGAAGTATTGGCTCCTGCCGATGCTGATTGTGCTGGTGAGTTTTGGTGGCCTCATTGTCCTGACCAAAGGCACGGCGATCGCCCCCTTTATTTACACCATCTTCTAAGGGTGGCCCGGTGCGGATTCTTGGGGTTTCGGCCTTTTATCATGACAGTGCGGCTGCCTTGGTGGTGGATGGCGAGATTATCGCTGCGGCCCAAGAAGAGCGGTTTTCCCGGGTCAAACACGATGCGCGGTTTCCGGCGAGCGCTATTCGCTATTGCCTGGACGCGAGCGGGCTGACGCTCACCGACATCGACCATGTGGTGTTCTACGAAAAACCTTTTGTGAAGTTTGAGCGCCTGCTGGAAACCTATACCGCCATGGCGCCGAAGGGCTTTTCGTCTTTCCGCCGTGCTTTACCCGTCTGGCTGCGGGAGAAGCTTTTCCAAAAAGATCTCCTGATCGGTGCCCTGAAAGATATCGATGAGGGGTTTGATGCGGTCGATCGTTTGTTGTTTAGCGATCACCATATGAGCCACGCGGCCAGTGCTTATTATCCGTCACCCTTTGATCGCGCCACCGTGCTGACCCTGGATGGGGTTGGCGAATGGGCGACCACGACCATGGGGGTGGGGGATGGCTGTGATCTGACCCTGACCCATGATTTGCAGTTTCCCCATTCCTTGGGCCTGTTGTATTCGGCGTTCACCTATTACTGCGGGTTCCGGGTGAATTCCGGGGAATACAAGCTGATGGGCTTGGCGCCTTATGGCACCCCACGGTTTACCCAGGCCATTTTAGACAATCTGGTGGATATCAAACCCGATGGCTCGTTCCGTTTGAATATGCGGTTCTTTGATTACGCCACGGGCATGCGCATGACCAATAAGCGGTTTGCCACTGTTTTTGGGGCCCCAGCGCGCAAGGCCGAGGATGCCATCAGCGCCCATTATATGGACGTGGCTGCCTCCATTCAGGCGGTGACGGAAGAGATTATGCTTAAATTGGTCAACCATGTGGTGGCCGAAACCGGGGTATCAACTTTATGCCTGGCCGGCGGCGTGGCGCTGAATTGCGTCGCCAATGGCCGTATCCTGCGCGAGAGTACGGTTGATGATGTGTGGATACAACCGGCGGCGGGTGATGCGGGCGGTGCCTTGGGTGCGGCCCTGGCGGCTTATCACCAGCATAGCGGCGGTGAACGCCCCGCCTTGGGCGATCGGCCAGATCGCATGGCCGGGTCCTATTTAGGCACAGAGTACAGCCAAGCTGATATCGAGCGGCGGCTGACCGAGGCTGGGGCCAAGTTTGAGGTCATCGAGGATGATGCCCAGTATTTGGACCGCGCCGCCCAACGGTTGTCGGAAGGGGCCGCGGTTGGGTGGTTCCAAGGGCGTATGGAGTTCGGCCCCCGCGCCCTGGGTGGCCGTTCGATATTGGCCGATCCGCGCGATGGCGACGCCCAGACAACCCTCAATCTAAAGATCAAATTCCGAGAATCATTCCGGCCTTTTGCTCCCTCGGTCTTGGCCGAAAAAGCGGGTGATTGGTTCCAACTGGACCATGCGAGCCCCTATATGCTGCTGGTGGCTGATGTGGCGACCGATAAGCAAGTGGAGCCCACAGATGAAGGGGCCTCGGTCAAGGGTCTTGATCGCCGTCGCCAAGTGCGCTCGACGATCCCAGCGGTGACCCATGTGGATTACTCAGCCCGCGTGCAAACGGTGCATGAAGATACGAATCCCCGTTACCACCAGCTCCTCACGCGGTTTGAAGCGCTCACCGGTTGCCCGGTCCTGGTGAATACCAGCTTTAACGTTCGCGGTGAGCCGATTGTCCATACGCCGGAGGATGCGTTCCGTTGCCTTATGGGAACCGGTATGGACTGCCTGGCCATCGGCAATTGTTGGCTGGAGAAAGACGCGCAGAACCCGGACCTACTGGTGCCGTATCACACAGAATTTGCCCTGGACTGATCAGCGGTCCTGGATGCGGATTAGTGATTGTCCGCCCGCCACAATCGCCGAGCCGTCATCGTTGATCACAATATTGCTACTGGCATCATAAATTGCATCGCCTGCGCGCGGATAGCTGTCCACCGCAGGGCCCAGGGCGACGCGCACCAGCATGGCACCGGCCGGGCCGGAACCATCTGTGCGCAAGCGAAGGCCGTAGAAATACGTGAGCCCATCGTCTTCAACGCCGGAGCCATAGACCATGTTGCTGGCACGGCTGATGGTGGGGACGCCGCTGAACTGGATGTCGGGGTTGGTCCAATCGATCTGGAACCGCTGGCTGGTGGGATTCCAGCTCAGTTTGACGATTCCGGTGACTCGGTTCAGCAAACCATCGCCATTGGTATCGCGGCGCGGCTCTGGGCTTTCGCCATTATAATTGCTGATGACAATATCGCGCCCGGCAATAGCCGGGGAGCCTTCCACCGTATCGATAAAACCGGGCAGGGGAAGAATGGCTGTGGGACCCATCCCCACCGGCCGCGGCACGGCGACCATGGCTGAGGGATGGTCAGATCGTGGGTCACAATTGATTTGGCCCGTGAACACCCGGTCAACCTCACACCGGCTATCAACGGTGATAACCCAGCCAAAAGGCCCATCGGTCAGCAGGGTTGGTGTTGTTGTGGTCCGGCCCTCTGCTGTGATCGGCACGGCGGCGAGGCGCTCAAGCTTATTACCCACGGCCCGGTAGCGCATGGCAACTAGATCGGTTTCCATGGCGGTGTAGAACAAGGTGCTGCCATCGGCCATCGGTTCCATGGCAAGACCCGTATCCGCAAGACCATCGGCGACCTTTGCACAGGCCCGTATTCGGGTCAGTTCATTGTTGAGGATGGCGACCCAAGTTTCGAAACCTTCGCGCAAACCGTGGTCTACCCGGTTGCGTCGCAGGCGTACGGCTACATGGCCATCCAGCAGGGTGTCGACCATCAGGTTGCGAGTGCTGGGCATCAGGCTGTCAAAGCCGCAGGCGTCCTCTAGTACCGTTGGTGAGAACTCAAATTTTGCGACACAGGCGATGGGGCTATCGACGGTGGCTCCGTCGCGGAACACAAGCAGTGAAGGAAAGCGGCCCGCACAATCGGCCCCTTGATGCTCGGCCACCCGGAGACCGTTAGGGCTTGGGGTGATGATCCGCCCATCGGCGAGGGCCAGAAGATCGGTATCGCCAATAAACTCCAGATCATTCAGGCGAAAACTATCGGCATAGGCAAAGCGGTGACCGTTGATTTGGTATTTGTACAAAAAGTTCTGCGAGGCCCCCCAGATGGTCCTGGCCCGCGGCCCGTCATCATAGCGGTTATCGCTCAACACATGGCCCGGCGCGCGCCCTAATTTGGTGCCGGTGGCATCGGCAAAATAGCTGATCTGCACGTTGGGTTCACGGTGGGTCGGGCCCCGTAAAGGGGTCGAGGAATCCCGCGACACAGTCCCGCGATAGGTGGGCCAGGGTGATGCGATCAACGCTTGGTTGATCACGGTATCCACGGTGGCGTGGGATTGCGCCTTAGCCAATAGGGGCAGGGTCAGGCCCGCCGTTAACAGGGCTGCTAAGGTGATAGTGAAGCGAGGGCAGAACACCGAGTATATCCAATCAAAGCCTTGGTTGACGCCCACTATGCCACGGTGGATTGGCAAAAGGGCTATGGGGCCGAAAGCGCATTATTATTGCTCGTAACTACAGTATTTTTGACACTTTCTTACGGGTGGATCAGGGTAATGTTGGGGTTTCAGATATAGGATGCAAATAATGTTATCAATTCGTGAGGCTGTTAAGTGGGGTGCACAGCGACTGGAAAGTGGCCCTGCCATGCGTCAAAAATACGGCGTGGTCATGGGGCGCGATGAACTGGCCGAGCGCCTCGGTACCAAGTAAGACCGCAGCT
>JBCCBF010000379.1:0-2354 GCA_039814445.1 Pseudomonadota bacterium | reverse complement strand
GCGGCCGTATCCGAGGTGATCCCACACGCCGCCATAAACCGTAGGGTTTCATCAAGCCGGTCAGCCAAATCACGATACCGCTCGCCCTCAGCACTTTCGGCCACAAAACCCAAATTCCATTGGTGCACCTGGTGCAAATCCGCGTAACCGCCTTGGGAAAAGGCGCGCAGCAAGTTTAGGGTTGATGCCGCTTGATGATAGGCCTGAACCATCCGGGCGGGATCGGGCACCCGGTCGGCTTCGGTGAAATCAAAGCCATTGATGATATCACCGCGATAACTAGGCAAGGTTGTGTCACCGATGGTTTCGGTGTCGGCAGAGCGTGGCTTGGCAAACTGGCCGGCTAGCCGTCCCACTTTGACCACGGGCAACGACCCGGCAAAGGTAAGCACCACGGCCATTTGCAACAAGACACGGAAGGTGTCGCGGATATTGTCCGCGTTGAATTCAGCAAAGCTTTCCGCGCAATCGCCACCCTGAAGCAAGAAGGCTTCACCATTAGCGACCCGCGCCAACTGCTTGCGAAGATTGCGTGTTTCACCTGCAAACACCAAGGGCGGCTGCTTGCTCAACGTAGCTGTCGCCGCGTCAAGAGCCCCCTGATCAGGATAAGCGGGCATTTGCTTTGCCGGGTGATCGCGCCAGGTGCTGGGGCTCCAGGTCTTTGTCGTCATCATCTTCACTACTTCTGTTCATGTATCACGCTTGTAACCAGCGTGCGGGTATTAGCGACCGTCTTCTTGGCTGCTTCGGTTCAAGCAGCATCGGGCGGCGCATACTAGCGGCCACCGGGTTTAAGTCCAGGCACCGCGTGGCCATTCAGCCATGCTTAGGACGCACCCTACCGGCTCTGTTGCCGGAATGCCATGCTCATGTGGATAAGTTTCACCATTCGATTCGCAGACTCTATCGCCGATTCGCCATTCGATTCATACTCCTAATCACCTTCGTGGTGTGGAGAGAGGAACGTGGGAAAAAATACGTTCCCGATCAGGTAGTTACCTGGTATCTTTTTGACTTCGTCGCAGAAATTGCGGCGAAGTCAGTGATTCTAGGACCTGTTCGCGGCGTATGAATATCCTTTGTTTCATTGGGGATAAGTTTGTGGAACAGAATGTTAGGGAGTGGCTAACCCCATGTACGGAAATCACTTTAGCGATTTAGAACAAGCGCTTGTCGAAGGCGATTTAACCCGCGCCTCACGGGTGCTCGTGGACCTTGATGAAAGCAAAGAGCAAATGAACGCGGGCGAGAAGTTTCGCCTCCAACAGCTCGAGACTGCCTATCTGGGTATTGTCAATGTTTTGCATAACCCTGGCGTGATTCATTAAACCAATCACTCAAGCTTATCCGCGCGAGATTATTCGGCCGCTTGGCTTAGGCGCGTCTCTAGGGTAGATGTGGCCCGCTCCCGCATGGTGACAAATTCCTCCGCGACCGTTGGATGTAGGGCGACGGTACGGTCCACATCAGCCTTTGTGGCCCCCATGGTCACAGCGACAGCGAGTGATTGAATGATCTCAGCCGCTGTCTCACCCAGCATATGAGCCCCAAGAACCTTATCGGTCTTACGATCAACCACTAGCTTCATCATCGAGTAGCTATCGCTTGGCGTGATGACGTAACGCATGGCGCGGAACCGCGTGCGATACACATCGACCTCATAGCCCTCTTTGATCGCGCGCTCTTCGCTCAACCCCACAGAGGCCAACTCAGGGGTTGTGAAGACCGCTGTGGTTACATCGGCATAATCGATTTTGTTCTTGGCCGCGCCAAAGAAATGATCGGCCAACCAATGGCCTTCCCGAATGGCCACAGGGGTCAGGTTAACCCGGTCGGTGACATCGCCGATCGCATAGATTGACGGCACAGAGGTTTGATATTCCTCATTAACCTGGATGGCTCCAGCGTCATTAGTTTTCACGCCCACATCACTCAAGCCTAAACCATCAATCAGCGGCTCCCGGCCGATCGCAAATAGGACCTCATCAGCCTCAAGCTTTTCCCCATCACTGAGGGTGACGATCATCCCATCATCGCGCTTCTCAATCTGGGGGATAGTGGTGAACAGATGAAATTTGATCCCAGCCACCTCCATTTCCCGGGCCAGCATGCGACGGATGTCATGATCGAAGTCCTTTAGCACCTCAGCGCCACGATAAATTACCGTCACATCACTGCCCAACGCATTGAAGATACTAGCAAATTCAAGGGCGATATAGCCACCGCCAGCGACCACGAGCCGCTTAGGAAAACGCTCTAGGTGGAACAGATCATCGGACACCAAGGCATGCTGGCTCGGCGGACTTGGCAGCGTCCTTGGCCAACGGCGGTACCTTCGGTGTGCGTCCGCG
>JBCCBF010000185.1:0-5809 GCA_039814445.1 Pseudomonadota bacterium | reverse complement strand
GCCGGGTGGTCTATCGCGCGGCCGATGATGGTGCTGCGTTACGGGAAGGTTTGGCCGCCGTGGTGGCCGAGGCTAATGATTTCACCGCCGATGGTTTTGAACAGCTCAATTAAAGGATAGCGTGCTGTGAAACAGCCTTTGTCACGCCGCCATTTGATGCGCTTTGTTGCGGGTCTTGGTTTGGTTGCCGGTACCACTGGCTATGTGGGATTAACCGGTATTCAGTATCAGCACCGTCGCATCCGACGGTGGGTGCTGGCTTTTGATGGCAATCAGGTGCGCGATGACGCCACCGCCATGTTGCAGACCGCCATTGACGATGCCCGCAGCCGCCCTGATCAACCAATCCGCGTGATTGGTCATACGGGCACTGTGGGCGCGTTGGATGCCAAGCGCACCCAATCTGAGCGCCGGGCTGAAGCGGTGCGGGATCTGTTGGTCCAAGCCGGTATTGATGACCGCCGGATTGATGTCGCCGCCCTATCCGATCAAGCGCCCTTGCCCCAACAGGAGGGGGAGAGCCGTCGGGCCTATGAGCGTCGCTTGCAACGGGTCGAAGTGCTGATCGGGAGTGGTCGATGAGCCGTCAAGAAACCCATAAACAAGGGATTGAGAAACTGCCCTGGTGGGGATGGAACCCCGGCCTTGATAATGGGCACCGTGTCTTGGGCGACGTGCTCGGCAGCATGCCCAGTGTCGACGCTGATTCCATTCCGTGGCAAATCAAATTCTTGGAAAACCCATCCTCAAAATTCGCCTTGCCGGGGGCGATTACCCTGGCTCGCCATGACGCCATTCATGTGCTGCTGGGCCGTGGGTTACGGGCCCAGGACGAAGCCTTCGTGATCGGTTTCACCATGGGGGCGACAAAGGTTTTGCGCCGGTGGCAGGAAGTCTTGTTCGCCGTGGCGACCAAGTATTTTTATCCCAAACCCTATAATTTCACCGACGATGATATTAACGCCTTAAAGCTTGGGTTTGGGGCGGGTGCCGCCAGTAAGGCGGTGCGCCTAGAGCGGTTCCCGTTCGAAGATCATTTGGATAAAACGGTGGATGAGATGCGCGCCATGGTAGGCATTAGCTTGCCTGAGCTGCATGCCTATTACCGGAAGGAGGCTTTGCTGACGCCTGATAGCAAAGAGACCCGCCGTTTGGATAAGGACGTGGACGGGGTTGACCCCAGCTCGATCCAGCGGCCTGAGGCGCCTGATTCTGACTGGCAGCGCGAGAAATAATCATGCTGCTAACCCGTGTTGTTCCCCCGTCTAGCCCCGCTGATGTTACCGCCACCATGGCCCCGATCCAGGATCGTGACACGCTCAAGGCGGCTGAGACCCATGTGGCGCGCTATCTGGGGCAAAGCATGCCCAAGCCTTATATGGGCTGGGCGCGTCAGATTATAGCCGGGATCTTGGGCGGCACTGTGGTGTTATGGGCGGATAGCTTTGCCGGTTTTATTTGGTGGCAAGCGGGGCTGGCTGGGCTCGCCGTATGGGCTGGTGCGAGTTTGATCCTTGAGCCTGATGATTTGTCCATTGTGGCTAAACACGCGCTGCTTTCCATCGTGGATATGAAAGATGGCTTTCGGCGTCTGGGCCAAGCGATTGATCAGTTTGATCAGGTGGACACCAGCCGTTCCGATCGTTTGCGCTGGGCGATTGGTGATATGCGGCGTGATTTGCTGGCGATTGCTGAGGATTACCGGGTTGATCCGGCCGATGTGGTGCGCTCACGGACCTTCTTGCACCATCACGTGCCCATGGCAGTGGATTTAGCCAGCACCATTGGCCGGTTAAGCACCCGTGGCGGGTTGTCGGTGGACCAGCAGCTCCAGTTAGAAGCCTCGGAAAAGAAACTGAATTCGATTGGTGAAGCGTTCTCCCGCCAGCGCGAAGCCTTGGCGCGGAATGATGTGGATGATTTGAAGATCACCGGCGATATTCTCAACAGCCTATTGATCAACGACCCGGCCTGATAGGCGTGTTTTCACCCCATGTCCTCAACCAATCTGCCTGCTGACAACACGGAATATGACCTGCTGATTATTGGCGGTGGGATCAATGGCGCTGGTATCGCGCGGGATGCAGCCGGGCGAGGGTACCGGGTGTGTCTTGTGGAACAAGGCGATATCGGTGGCGCAACCTCGGCCTGGTCAACCAAGCTGATCCATGGCGGTTTGCGGTATCTGGAACATTACGAATTTCGATTGGTCCGCGAAGCGTTGATCGAGCGAGAGCGGCTTTGGGCTTTGGCGCCGCATATTATCCGGCCGATCCGTTTCATTCTGCCCCATCACAAGGCCATGCGCCCGGCCTGGCTCTTACGGCTGGGCTTGTTTCTTTACGATTATATGGGGGGGCGTAAAAAACTGCCGCCTACCGCCGTGGTGGATTTATCAAAAGCGCCATTTCGTGATGGTTTGGCCGCTGGCTTTGTCCGGGGCTTTGAATATTCGGACGCCCAAGTCGACGACAGCCGCTTGACCCTCATCAATGCCCGCGATGCGGCCCAACATGGGGCGACAATCCTGACCCGCACCACGGCAAAAGCCATCGTGAGTGACGGTGCGCAAGGCTGGCGCGCCATGATCGAAACCAGCGATGGCCCAGGATGCGAGATCAAGGCCCGCATGGTGGTGAACGCGGCGGGGCCGTGGGCCGACCAGGTCTTGCGCGATTGTTTTGGCCAGAATGACGCGCAGAATTTGCGTTTAGTTCAGGGAAGCCACGTGATCGTTAAACAACTGTTTGATCATGATCGTGCGTTTATTTTCCAGCAACAAGATGGGCGCATCGTCTTTGCCTTGCCTTATCGCCATGACACGACGCTGATTGGCACCACGGATCATGATGTTACCGATCCCGCCACCTGCACCGCAACGGAGGCAGAGATCGCCTACCTTCTGGCAGCGATCAATAGCTATTTAGCCCAGCCACTGACCGCCGATGATGTGCTCTCGACCTATGCTGGGGTACGGGCGCTCTATCACGATGGGTCCACAAAGGCGCAAGAGACGACCCGGGATTATGTGCTGCAAGGCGACCCGAAAACGCCTGCGCCTTTGTTGAATATCTTTGGGGGCAAGCTGACCACCTACCGCAAATTGGCCGAAGCGGCACTTGATCTTATTGAGCATCGATTGGGCGCGAAAGGATCGGCCTGGACCGGGCAGGCTCATTTGCCCGGCGGCGCCATTGATGTGGAGGGTATCGACCAGGCCGAGGCGGCACTTGCCGCCCGATACCCCTTTTTGATGGCCGACCAGGTTACCCGGTTGATCTACCAATTCGGCAGTGAGGCCGGTGACGTCTTGGGTGATGCCGCGACCGTTGGCGATTTGGGTGATGATTTTGGGCATGGCCTAACAGCCCGTGAGGTTGATTGGATGGTGAGCCGGGAATGGGCGCGGTCCGCAGATGACATCCTGTGGCGGCGGACCAAGCTGGGC
This sequence comes from Pseudomonadota bacterium, assembly GCA_039814445.1. Lineage (GTDB taxonomy): Bacteria > Pseudomonadota > Alphaproteobacteria > TMED2 > TMED2 > TMED2. Next base: position 2,361 of record JBCCBF010000185.1, on the reverse strand, counting down.
TTGTGTTTCACGCCCGATCAAAAAGCCAACCTGACGCGCTATCTCGCCGCCAATGGCATGACCGCATAAATAAAAAGAATTGAGGAAACGCTGTTATGGGTTCTCATATCCTGGCCATTGACCAAGGCACCACCTCATCCCGCGCGATCTTGTTCGCGCCCGACTTCAAACCGGTGACGGTAGCCCAGCGCGAGATCACCCAGCATTACCCAAAATCCGGGTGGGTGGAGCATGACGCGGACGAGATATGGCAAGCGACCCTCACCACGATCCGCACAGTATTAAACGAGATGACCGTCGCCACCGATGAGATTGCGGCCGTGGGCATCACTAATCAGCGAGAAACCGTGGTGCTTTGGGACCGGAAAACCGGTGTGCCTCTGCACGAAGCCTTGGTCTGGCAAGATCGCCGAACGGCGGCCACTTGTCGGGCGCTTAAACAGGCCGGCCATGAGCCCATGGTACAAGAAAAGACCGGTTTGCTGTTGGACCCCTATTTCTCTGCCACAAAATTGGCCTGGCTGCTGGATGAGATACCAGGGGCTCGGGAGCAAGCTGAGGCGGGAGCCTTGGCGTTTGGCACCATTGATAGCTGGCTGATTTGGCAACTGACCGGCGGCCGGGAGCATGCCACCGACATCACCAATGCCAGCCGTACCCTGCTGTTCAATATTCACACTCAAGAATGGGATGCGGATTTGCTGACGCTGTTCGACATTCCCCGCAGCCTACTGCCTGAGGTGCGCGATTGTGATGGTGATTTTGGGAGCTGTGACCCATCCTTATTCGGCCATGCCTTCCCGATCCGTGGGGTTGCCGGGGACCAGCAAGCGGCAACCATTGGCCAGGCTTGTTTCACACCAGGGTCGGTGAAATCCACCTATGGTACCGGCTGCTTTATCCTAATGAATATTGGCGATGAGCCAGTCTTATCAAAGAACCGCTTGCTAACCACCATTGCCTATCGCCTCGGTGGCCAGACAGCCTATGGGCTGGAAGGCTCAATTTTCATTGCCGGTGCGGCGGTGCAATGGCTGCGCGATGGGCTAAAGATCATCGAGGGCGTCGCACAATCGGGTGATCTCGCCGCCGCGGCTGATGATGAGCAAGACATCGTGATGGTGCCAGCTTTTACCGGCCTCGGTGCCCCCCATTGGGATGCTGAGGCGAGGGGCGCTATCTTTGGGTTAACTCGCGCCACTGGACCAGCTGAGCTATGCCGGGCGGCCCTCGAATCCGTCTGTCATCAAACCGCCGATTTGCTAACAGCCATGGTTCAAGACCGCGGTGTTGATCGGTTAGCCGTGTTGCGTGTGGATGGGGGGATGGTGGCCTCGGATTGGACAATGCAACGGTTAGCGGAGCTCACCGATACGGTTGTGGATCGCCCCCAAGTCCTTGAAACCACAGCACTTGGTGCTGCGTGGTTGGCTGGTCAGGCGGTGGGTGTCTGGCCAGACGCGAAGGATTTTGCTGAACGCTGGGCATTGGATCAGCGCTTCGAACCCAGCATTGACCTTGCTGCGCGTGAAAAGCTGCGCGACAGTTGGCATGACGCTGTCAGTCGAACGCTTACCAAATCTTGATCGGAGCGTTCTGGCGATCACCATTCTTCTAACGGGTACTGACCAGGCCATAGGGGCAATCCATGAGCACTATTGATCGCGCTGATAATTTGGATTTTTTCAGCCGCTTCCGTGAGATCATCGCTGATCCATTAAACATCTTGATCGAACGTGGGCCGCGGTCAGGTTTGGTGACCGCAGGCATGGTAACCCTGCACAATGGTAACCGCGTGCCGGTTGATGGCCCCAATGCTTACTACCAGCATTTCTCACGCATTCTCCAGGTCAACCGTGGTGTCCATGAGCCGCTCGAAGAGTTCGTGTTCCAAGAAGTGCTGCGTCACATGCCCGACGCCCCGGTGATGATTGAGTTGGGTTCCTATTGGTCGCATTATTCCATGTGGATGCAAGCCGTGCATCGCGGGGCCACCAACATCATGGTAGAGGCAGATCCCGAATGCTTAGCCGTTGGCGAGACAAATTTTGCGATCAATCGGTTAAAAGGCGAGTTTATCAATCGCCGCGTCGACCCGAGTGATTGGACCCTAGATAGCTTCATGGAGGAACGGGGGCTCGACAAGGTCGATCTGTTCCATGTGGATATCCAAGGCGCTGAGAAAGTGATGATGCAGGATGTATCAGCCACGCTAAGCGCCCAGAAGGTCGACCGGTTGCTGATCTCAACCCATGAAAACCCGATCCATCACGGCATTATCGATAGCCTGTCTGAGTTCGGCTATCGGATTGAGGTGGATTGTGATCCGGAGGTGGAAAGCACCTCATTTGACGGCTTTAT
>JBCCBF010000162.1:0-6222 GCA_039814445.1 Pseudomonadota bacterium | reverse complement strand
TACCGCCGAACTTCTATGAGACGAGCGGCAATGATAACGTGACAATCAGTGTCGGCGGACCGGGTGATTCCGAGCTGCCAGAATGGGTCACCTATGATCCAAATCTGCAAAAGTTCACGATCAATCCGCCTCCTGGTTTCGTTGGCGAAATTCAAGTGGAAGTGACGGTTGAAGACGACCAAGGCAATGAGGATGGGGATACCTTCTCGATCATCATCAACGAGGGCGAACCAGACACACCCGCTGCCCAAGACGCAACGAATCAAAGCGAATCACCGACTAACCAGCAATATGCTGGTGTCACTGATGCTGAAATTCGTGCCCTTTGGAACACAGATAACGTGTTCGGAACGGGTTTGATTGATAGTGAGGCCAATGATTTAAGCACCACAGACACGGCTGGTACTGATTTGCAACTTGCGAGCTTCGGCAGCTTGTCCGGTAAAATACAATCAGAACAGCTATTGCGTGATGTTACTGATCTGGTAGCCGATCGCAGCTAACAAGAATTGTTACTCTAGGGCTTTTATCATGACCTCCTCTTCGCCTGCTTTGCGTGCCGTGATTGCCGCCGCGTGCCTGGGCTTTGTGGCTGCTTGTACCCATCAACCGGTGCCTTTCACCGATGATGAACGGGCCACGATGATCCAACAAGACGCTGACGCCATCCAAGAGATGACCACGGCGGTTGATGGCCCAATCACCCTGCACGAAGCCATGGCGCGAACCGTCCTATTCAACCTGGACCACCGGGTCACGCGGATGCAGGAATTGGTCTCGCTGGGTCAGTTTGAATTAGCCCAGTTTGAAATGCTACCTGAGCTAAGCTACCGGCTTCAGGGCATTGATCGTGACCCGCGGCAAGCATCCTCAAGTCGCTCGATCTTTACCGGACAACAGACCCTGGAGCCTTCCACCTCACAGGACCGCAGCCGCGCCTTAGGTGATCTGACCTTCTCGTGGAATGTGCTTGATCTGGGAGTGAGTTATTTCCAAGCCCGACAAGATGCCGACCGCGCGATCATTTCTGATGAGTTACGCCGCCGCAGCATGCACACGTTGATGGAAGACGTGCGCGGCGCGTTCTGGCGCGCCTATGCAGCCCAAGAGCTGAGCAGTGATGTGGAAGAGGTATTAGACGCGGTCAAACAAGCGCTGGTTGATGTCTCAGACATTGAAGAAGGCCGGTTACAGCCGCCACTACAAACCTTGCGCTTCCGTCGCTCTTTGATCGATTTAATTGGTCAGTTAGAACAGCTATCAGCTGATTTAGATTTGGCCAAAGTTGAATTGCTGAGCCTGATGAACCTGCCCAGCAGCACTGACATCACCCTGTCAGTCAGCGCGCTTGAAGCCTTCAAGCTGCCCGTGCTGGATATGCCGCAAAACATGTTAGAGCAAATCGCTCTGGACCAGCGGCCAGAATTGCGAGAACAGCTTTATGAGACCCGCATCACCGCGAATGAGGCACGAAGGGTGCTGTTCGATGCCCTACCGGGTTTAGAGCTGTCCTTATCTGGTAACGCTGACAGTAATAGCTTCTTGGTGGACAATTTCTGGCGCGAAGCTTCGGCCACACTATTGGGTAACATTGTTGATTTGCTCACCCTGGGTGAACGCTTAGAACAAGCAGAATTCCAAGGCAATTTGGCCGATGCCCAGCGGCTGGCCATTCATCTGGCCATCATCAGCCAGGTGAACATCGCCAAACAACAATACACAGCTAGCAGCACCAGCTTCCAACGAGCGTCTGAAGTCCTCGCCATCGAAGAGCTGATCGCCAATATCCTAACTCAGGAAGCCGAAGCCAGCGCGGGCAATCCGTTAGAAAAAGTGCGCGCAGAGGCGAGCGCGTTGTTTGCCAAATTGGCCCGGTTCCAAAGCTACGCTGATGCCCAGGCTGCTTACGGCCGAATTTTGGCCTCACTGGGTGTCGATCTGGTGCCAGAAGATGCCTATCAAAGCGACGTGCCCACACTCAGCGCTGACATCAAAGACCAACTATCAAACTGGTCAGATGGCGCGTTTATCACCGCTATGGGTTATGATAAAACCAATCAAAGCAATGCCCAATTGAGTGAAGTGAGTGACGATGAGGAGAGCGCGCCAGCGTCTGAGACAGCCGCTATCGATACCAACGAAATCTTTGAAGCCGGCCCGTAATTTTACCCAAAGCCTGGGCCTGGCTTTAGGATCGGTCATCACTGGCTTTTTGCTGACGATGGCGCCACCGGGATTGTCGCCAGCCTATGCCCAGCTGGACAATCAAGCCTTGGATGTACGCGCACAGCTCACCTCACGCTCAAGCGTTGAAATCTCATCGGCGATTGCCGGGCTGTTAAAAGAATTGCCGGTAAAAGAAGGCTCCACCATCACGGAAGGGGAGCTGCTATACGCCATTGATTGCGAAGGTACGACAGCCGCACGGCGACGGGCTGGGGCTCGTTACACAGCCGCTAAGGCTGAGTTTGACGCCAATAAGCGGCTTGATGAACGCAACGCCATCGCCAAGGTCGATGTGCAAATCGCCCAGGCGCGCACCTCTGAGGCCGCAGCGGAAATCCGGATGATGGATGCCGAACTGCGCCATTGTGAACGCCCAGCGCCCTTTACCGGCCAGGTGGCTGAATTATTCGCCGATCAGCACCAGTATCTGGAGGTGGGTGAGCCGATCCTTCACTTTGTTGCCACCGATAATCTCGAAGTGGAATTGATCGTGCCTTCCCTATGGTTGCAATGGCTCGATAGGGATACTGGCTTTGGGCTGTATATCGAAGAGGTAAACCGCCAATACCGGGCGGTGGTGGATGTGATCTCCCCCACCGTGGACCCGGTCAGCCAAACCGTGCGCCTGGTTGCCACGATCACCGATGGTGATGACGACTTGCGCCCCGGCATGAGCGGCACGGCCACCTTTGTGCCGCCGAGCGGTCATGGCGGATAAAATTCGCCCCTCAGCCCAGAAGGCCATGGCTGAAAAACCCGCGATTACCGCTGGTACACAGATCGGTGGGGATTCCGAAGACAAACGCCGAGCTGCCGCCCTTGCAGCCTTAGTGCAGCTAGAACAACGAGTCCGGGCGACCAGTGATGTGGCTGAGCTTTATTTCCGCATCGTCAATGAAACCGCCCTGCTGATCCAGTACCGTCACGCCGCTTTATTCTGTCGCCACACCCCCGCGACGCCGGGGGGCAAGCTAGCGGCGCTTAGCAATGTGCCGGTGATAGACCAGCAAGCACCGATGGTTGCCTGGTTGAAAAACATGCACAGGCACTTGGACCGCAGCGCTGATGCCACGGCGGTGCCATTGGCCCTGACGGTTGATGATGTGCCACCAAAACTGGCCAAGGAATGGCATGAATGGCAGGCGCCCTACGCCCTGTGGCTACCGCTGATCGCCCGCGACAAGAACCAGCTGGTGGCCAGCGTCTTGCTGTTTCGTGACCAGGAATGGAGTGAGGCCGAGCAACGGATTGTAACCATCCTGGCCGATGCCTATGGCTATTCCCTCGCCCAATTATCCCAGGGCAAGCGTGGCTTTTCTTGGGTGCCCAGATTACGCGGTAAGAAAAGCCGTAAACTTACCTGGGGGCTAATCGCCGCTGTGATCGGCCTCATGCTCTTGCCCGTGCGGTTATCGGTCCTGGCGGATGTGGAGGTCGTGCCCAGCGATCCCTATCACATACGAGCCCCCCTCGAAGGGGTCATTGATGAGGCCCTGGTTGACCCCGGCGATCAAGTAAGCGCGGGCCAAGCCTTGCTCGCTTATGATGAGCGGGATTTGGGCAACCGTCTGGCCTTGGGCGAACAAGAGCTCAACGTCGCGGAAACGGAATTACAACGGGTGTCTCAAGCCGCCGTCACAGACCCACGCGCAAAAGCCCAGCTGGCAACCCTGACCGCCCAGCGAGATGAAAAACGGACCGAGGTCGACTATCTGCGCACCTTAGTGGAGCGCGCCGCCGTCACAGCACCCATCGCTGGTGTGGCGATCTTTGATGACGCCGACAGCCTCACCGGTCGCCCGGTCCAGCTGGGCCAGCGTCTGATGACGGTCGCCGCGGCCGATGAGGTGAGTATGGAATTGTGGTTGGGCACCAGTGACGCCATCCCCCTGGCCGTAGGCGCGCCCGTGACCCTATTTTTAAACGTGGAACCAGAGCGCCCGATCCCCGGCGCGTTAACCCGCACCGGTTTGTTAGCGGAACCACGAGACAATGGCATCAGCGCCTACCGCTTGCGCGCAGCGTTTGATGATCGGCTCAGCCCTGATGAGCGCCCAGCCTTGGGGTTACGGGGGGTTGCCAAATTAGAAGGCGAGCGCGTGACCCTGTTCTATTACTTATTCCGCCGACCATTTTCTGTCTTACGGCAATGGTTTGGGGTCTGATCGGTGGTCGTCGTAACCCTGGGTGGTGTGGCTGGCAACGGCGGTGAGCACGAGGATGCGGCCCTACCCAGATTACGCGATGATTTGACGATCACCCAAGGACCGCAAGACCTCAATGGCCGCCCCACCTGGACCCTACATGATGCCGTGGCCAATAAGTTTTTCCGCTTGGGCTGGGCGGAGTATGAAATGGTCAGCCGGTGGTCATTGGGCAGCGTTCACGCCCTGGTTGCAGCCGTGGGCCGGGACACCCCTTTGGCGATCACACCTGAGCGAGTGCAGGAGCTTGCCAAGTTTCTGGCTTATAACAACTTATTGCGTCGCCAGACCCCCCAAGACACGGCCACGTTGCTTGAACAAAAACGCCGGTTGGGCTGGAATATCGGCAAATTGGCCCGCAGCTACCTATCGCTCAAACTGCCTTTGTTTAACCCCGACGGGTTGCTGACGAAAACCCGGCCCCTGTGGTCCCCGTTATTCCATCCGATTGTCGCCTGGACCACGGTTCTGGCCCTGATCCTCAGCCTTTATCTGATTAGTCGCCGGTTTGATGAGTTTGTCGGCAGTGCCGTAAGCCTGCTGACCCCTTCGGCGTGGATCTGGTTTGGCACGGCTTTGATCTTGGCCAAAATCGCCCATGAATTTGGGCATGCGGTGGCGGCCAAACGGTATGGGGTCCGGGTTAATGCCATGGGTGTGGCGCTCATTGTGTTCTGGCCCGTCTTGTTTACCGATGTATCGGATGCTTGGCGGCTCAACGCCCGGCGTCAGCGCCTGCTGATTGGTAGCGCTGGAATGATCGTCGAGCTTGCCATCGCCGCATATGCGGGGCTCGCCTGGGCCTTGCTATCCCCAGGTCCTGTGCGGGATGTGTGTTTCTTTCTCGCCAGCACGGCGTGGCTGACCACCTTGTTTGTGAACCTCAACCCCTTGATGCGGTTTGATGGGTATTTCTTACTGGCTGACCTCTGGCGCATTGAAAATCTGCAACCACGATCGGCGCGCCTGTTGCGTTGGTGGTGGCGTCGGCACCTGTTTGGCATTGAAGAAGCACCGCCTGAAAACCTGCCATCACGGCTGATGAACCGCATGATTATCTACGGTTTTGCGGTCGCCTTATACCGCGTCTTTATCGTGTTGGTGATTGCGTTACTGGTTTACAATTTGGTGTTTAAGGCCCTGGGCATATTGCTGTTGATCACCCAGATCAGCCTGGTCGTCCTCTGGCCTCTGGCAAAGGAAAGCTATTACGTGTTTCGTGACCGTGAACAGATAACCAGCCGCCGTCCTGGCCTGCGCTTTGCCGCTATTATTGGTCTGGTGGCGCTGGTCATATGGGTGCCGTGGTACGGTCGGATCTCGGCCCCTGCCTTGTTAACACCCACGACGCTACAGCCAGTTTTCGCCCCGGCCAGCGGCCGGACTATTGCCGCCTTGGCAGATGAGCCGATACAAGTGAGGGCCGGCGATACGATCATCAGCCTGGACGCCCCAGAAATAGAACAACAGCTGGCCGCCGTGGCGGTGCGCCGGGCCGGGTTGGTGAGCCAACGCAACAGCATCACCAGCAGCGCCGATCGTCGTGCCCAGCGGTTGCGCTTCGAAAGCCAGCTAGCGGCGCTGGATGAACAGGCCGCGGGCCTCAAACGCAACATGGCGAGCCTGACACTCACCGCCCCTGCCGATGGTTATTTCGTGCCCCAGGGCGATACCAGCTTGCGGGCTGATGATTGGATCACCGCAGACACGCCCCTGGGCTGGTTTGTGGCCGCCGGGGATTTTGAGGTCCACATCTATCTAAGCGAACAACAGATCGGCCGCCTTGCCAACG
>JBCCBF010000327.1:0-3216 GCA_039814445.1 Pseudomonadota bacterium | reverse complement strand
CTTTCTTCGCCCTGATTCAGTTGACACGGTTACCCTTGAAGCCATCGGGGCAGCCACATCACAAGCAAAGCTTACGCAAGAGAGCGCAGGTCCTGGTATCCAAGTAGCCGGGTTGGTGCAGCGTATCGATGCGGTGCTCAAGCGCGACGGGGCGAGCGTTGACCCCGCCATCAAGGATATGACCGGTTTTCTCAAACGCATTGGTCCTGACCTATCCATGATCGTTGGTCAGGATTTGGGGTCAGAATACGGCCATGGCAAAGTGCGCAGCATGGTGCGTAACAATGCTGGGCCAGCCGAAGAATTGTTTAAGCGCCGCTTCGCTGATTCTGAGGTACCAGCCCAGGCGACTCAGGCCGCTGATGTGCACACGAATGTCACCAACCACCTCCAGGCACGTCGCCAGCTATAAGCTTACAAATAAGCCTATTAAAAACCGCCTTGAACACACGTTCTCGGCGGTTTTTCTGTGTTCAGGGCCATGGTCTGGGCTTGGGTTTGTAGGCCTGGCCGAGGCTTGCGATTTGTTCAAAGCTGCTACGCTGTTGGTTTTCCTGATCCTTGGTTGTACGCATGGGGCATTGGTTCAACCCGAAGTGTTTGCGAGATAAACCCATGTATGGAAGACACCAAGCGAAGCTCTACGCCCATCATTATCGTCCTGATTTTATGGAATGCGTAACTCTCCAGGCCATTGGCGCCGTCACCGGCATCACAAAATTAAAACCGGCGGGCAGCAACCGCCCCGATGCCGGTTTGGATGTGACAAAGCTGGTGGGGGATATTGACGGGGTGCTTGAGGCACAAGGTGATCAGATGGGCAAGCGCCGCGATATGGTCGTGTTCTTACGCTCGGTCCGGGATGATTTGAGCGCGCTTGGCGATACCGGGCTGCAAGGTGATATCTGGGCACGCCACCGGCATGAGATGATCCGCCACGCTACCGGTTCTGCCGAAACCTTGTTTAACCGTCATTTTGTTGGGTATGAGGCCGAAGCCTATAACCCAGCCCGACCCGTCACCGAAGCCATGCACCAGCGCCGTTTGCCGACCGCGCGGATATAACTACTGAGCCGTCTGGCGTTCACAGGCTGGATGGATAGCGGGCGCAAGACATGGCTAGTGTTTTAGCGCACCATCACAAAGTTCTGTGATGACTTTCACAAACTAGGCGTAGAACCCCATTCATTGATCTATCAACGGATCAATAAACAGAACCGCGGGAGATCTGTGATGTTTGCTGGTCAATTGAAGCCCGACACGCTTGAGAGTGTCACCCTTGAAGCGATTGGGGCGGTTTCTGCCACCTCTGTGCATGTCTTTCCCCGGGCTCGTGCCCAAGATGGTTCCCCTTACGTGCATGCGGGCGACCTGGCCGAGCGTATTGGTGGGGCTTTAAAGGCGGCAGGCCCTGCGACCGATCAGGCATCCCGTGACATGACGAAGTTTTTGGGACAGGTCACGCCCCATTTGAAAATGCTCGATCAGCTGTCGCCGATGACTGATTTATGGGCCGGGTATTACACAACCATGCTGCCGAAGACCAACGGTCCGGCCCGGGCGTTGTTTGATAAATATTTTAAAGACGCCGCGGTGCCAGCCGATCATCGTGCTGCCCATATCCCGGCCAAGATGCAAGACGCTCAGCCGACCCGCCGGGCGCATTAATAGCGTGTCGTCAAGACAGCAACGCTAGCGGTCTTGAACGGCTTTTGTGGCTGGCTGTGTTGCGTGATCAGTGCCTGCGGGGTTGAGGGGCTCACTCCACATCAATCTCAACGATCTCGCCTTGCTTCATAGCCAGGGCTAAATCACCGCGCATCAACCGTTCGGCGTGCTCACCAAATACTTCCCGCCGCCAGCCGCGAAGCACCAGCAAGTCCTGGTCACCCTTGCCATTGAGGGCATGGTCGGCCAACGCCTCAAGATCAGCACTGGTGGCGACCATTTTGGCGGCAACCCCATGGGTGGCGCAGCGGCCCTTAAGCAGGACTTTTAGCAACTCGACGGTGGCCGCGGCCTTGCCGTTGATAGGCTTTTTGCGTTCGAGTTTCGGGCGGTCCTCGGCGGGGGTGTTCAGCGCTTGCTTGATTGTGGCGAGTAATGCCTCACCGGTTTTACCCTTGGCATTGCCACCAAGGCCACGGACGCGGGTGAGCGCGTCTTGGTTGGTGGGGCGCTGGGCGGCAAGCTCCAGGATCACATCATCGCGGATCACACGGTTGCGCGGCATATCCCGGCGCTGGGCTTCGGCCTCGCGCCAGGTGGCGAGCAATTGGGTGGTGAGGACAAAGAGCGGTTCCGTGCTGCGTAGCTTAAGGCGTTTCCACGAGTCCTCAGGTTTCATCTCATAGGTCGCGGGGTCGGTGAGGATTTCCATTTCCTCGGTCACCCAATGGCCGCGGCCCTGTTTTTCGATCTGCTTTTGCAAATGCTCATAGATCACCCGCAGATGGGTGACATCGCCCAAGGCGTATTTGATCTGCTTGTCGCTTAAGGGCCGGCGGGACCAATCGGTGAATCGGTTACTCTTATCAAGCTTTTGCTTGGCAATCTCACGGACCAGGGCTTCGTAACCGACGCTTTCACCATAGCCGCAGACCATCGCGGCAATCTGGCTGTCGAACAGCGGGGCCGGGACTTGGCCCATCATCTGGAAGAAAATCTCTAAGTCCTGCCGCGCAGCGTGAAAGACCTTCAGGATGTTCGGGTTCGATAGCAGGGCATAAAGCGGCTGCAAATCAATGCCATCGGCGAGGGGGTCGATGCACACAGCCTCCTTCGCCCCACCCACCTGCACCAAGCATAGCTTGGCGTAATAGGTGCTATCGCGCAGGAATTCTGTGTCGATGGTCAGATAAGGTTCATCCGCCAAGCGGTCGCAGAGGGCTTGGAGGTCGGCGGTTTTGGTGATCACGTTTTGCATAGGTGTCTGAGAGAGCCACAGGGCGACGACAGCGTCAATAAGTGGGTTGTTACAATTGTTTAACCAGGCTTTGCTGTGGCTTCGAGCGCATGATTATGCATGCCTCCCATCTGCTGACTTGACTTCCCGCCCGCAAAGGTGTGGTTTCCAGGCAAATTATGCACGTTGCATAGCTATGCATAACCTCCGTCTAAAGCATTGAGACCTTACACCATGCACGCTTATCGCACCCATACCTGCGCCGAATTGCGCGCTTCCCATGTTGATGAAACCGTTCGCCTGTCGGGCTG
>JBCCBF010000365.1:0-2538 GCA_039814445.1 Pseudomonadota bacterium | reverse complement strand
GTGTCGATCTGCAATTGACCTTGCAGTACCGGTACGAAGCCACGGCCCTGCTCCAAGGCCCGTTCTGCTGCTTCTTTGTTGAACTGCGATAGGATCGACTCATAAAAAGGTGAGCTTAATTCACCGGGAATGGACTCAACCTCTGGTGTCGCGGATAACCGAGCGCTGGTTGCGACCGTTTGGGTATCATTAAGCGTGTAATAAGATAATGCCAGGCCAGCCACCGTAATGGCCATGCCGACAATCACCAGGAAACGGCTTTTAGGATCACGCGCCTGGGCTGCAAACGCAGCGGATAATTTTGAATTTGCCATCTTTGTTACACCCTTTCGGTCACCCAACCTTTGAGGATAAGCCTAGCATTAGCTTACCACATTGCTGTTTGACGCTCGAGGCCTCAACTTTCTTGGTCAACAACTCGCACCGATACCAATCGCCCGTTATCTGAGGCTAACAACACCGGTACATCTGGTACTACATATACCTTCAAACCACCCGCCCCTGCAGCACTGTTCGACCACGCGGGCGATAACAGCGTCATGCGTGTGCGCAGATACAACGCATTGTTTAGGCGCCAAGCGCTCAAACCAGGCTGATCAAGGGCCACAGGCTCGGCTGTGTCAGGTGGTAAACCATCCAGGAAGCTAGAGATTAGCGGGCCACCCACTTGTGGGGATGAGTCCACAAATTGCACGGGGGCGGCTGCCAATGGCCCACGCGCGCCTACCCGCATATCCAAACGGTAATCCACCACTTCAGTCCCTGCCAGAAGCTTGACCAAAATTGGTACGCTCTGATCAAGGAGGGTTATCACCATGTTGCCTTCGGCATAAGGAGCCAAGGGCGTGATCGTCACCAAATTGCCCTCGGGGATCGGCGCTTCAACCTGAAACAGGTTAGGGTTACCGATAACCACGGCCGATACCGGGTATGGGGCGCCGGTTACATCATAAAATGACAAGGCCGTCACCCGTCCCGCGGCGGTCCGTATTTCTGGTGGCGCGCGCCCAGGAGCCAAAGACACATCAAGGGAACTGACGCTTGGCTGCTCAGGGCGAACGGGGTCAGCCGCCGCGCGATCCGTTATATCAATCTGCCGTCGTAATTCCCGGATCTGATCGGGGTTCAATGGCAGCAGACCATCGAGCACCTGTTGAAACGCTAACTCCTCAGCCGAGGGTATCTGGTCGATGGGTACGATCTGGCCCGTGGGCAACACCGCCAATTGGCTAAAATCAATTTCCGCTTGAGGCTGCACACCCGCACCAAAGCCCGTAGTAGTCGCGGCCTGATTAAGGGGCACGGGCAACCCGCCCCCTTGGGGAGAGACACGCCCGCCGGGTTGCCCCTGAGGTTGCGGCGTACCGGGTGTCGCTACAAATGACGGAACACCGGGCGGTAATTGGGGTGGTGCACCAAATTGTACTGGCGCCGTTGCGGCGCCAAGTCCTGGCTGGCCTGGGGCCAAGCCTACCGCTTGCCCTTGGTTAAGGGCGGGATTGGTAGTCAAAGACGGCAAACCACTGGTGGCGTTCCCAGGCTGTCCCACATTCGACGGTACTGACGGTTGCGGAACCGGGGTTGGTGCGGTCGCTGGCAGCTGCTGCGGGGCGACCTGATTGGGTAGTTGAGGCGGCGCTTGGGGCTGTGCTTGTGGCGCTCCTAAACCAGGAGGTAGCGCGGGCGATCCACTTGGCAAAGGCATTTGGGCATGGGCACCAATGGCAACCAGTGACATGCAAGCAACCGCCGCCACGCTCGCTATCCGTGCCGCGTCTATACCAATATTGGCAATATCAGCCCGAACCAATCCAGCGCGGATTAATTCGGCCGTGCCACGAATTGGGTGATGCCAACGCCCTCGGGAAACTCCAGTGTCGGAACCCGGGATACGGTCATGTTGACCAACAAGTTTTGCCGCTGCACTTCGTTCGCTGAACGATAGGCAACCACGATAGGCATTTCGATCCGCCATGAATATACGCCGTTGACGACGCCCTCAGTCAGGATGACCGGCGCTCCTTGAAGCGCCGCATTCACAATCAATTTGCGGGACCGAACGGCGTCCAGATTTCGGCTATCTTCCAGTGCTTGAAGGAAGGATCGCCAACCATCCGGCGTAAACGCTTGGGCCGCTTCTTGAAGTTGCTGGCGGAAGTTCACAAAGTCAAAAGTAAAGGCGTCGGTCGATGCCTTACCGGCCCAGCTTAAAATCGCTGATTGGGTAAGCATAGGCTCGTTTAGCGGCACAAGCCGGATCAGAGCCCCATCCGTCCGGGTGGCAAAATACCGAGGCTCAGGACGGTCGTTGGCGAGGTAATAGATTGTATATGCAGCGAAAATATTACCAATTGACATGGCCACGAGTGCGTAGAGCATCCACCGGAACCGGTCCCGGTAGAACTCATGGCGCATCATCACTGTCTGTACCGCATCCTGGCGACGTGACATAAACTAGGCTCGCTTGCTCAATCTTTTGTTCAACGGTGAATCACTTACGACTCAAGCAATATAGTAAAACCTATAAGCCGAGTCGAC
>JBCCBF010000403.1:0-2143 GCA_039814445.1 Pseudomonadota bacterium | reverse complement strand
ATCAGGCCCGAAAGAAAGAAAAAGAGCGGCATGTGCCATGCGTAAATCGCGGCGTCTATCGCGTTGAATAGGTACGTATTCTGGATGAGACCGGCGTCAAACGCGCCGCGCCAAGCGTGGCCCTATATCCCAGCCGGCCAGGGCCATCGCTGCACCTAGGCGATAAGCCGGTGGCCCGGCCATATAAGCTTCATCAGGCTTAACGTAGAATTCAATCAAATAAGTCGCGTGGTCCCACTCATTACGCTGTAGGGCAGCAAGGGCATTCACCAACTGCACTTCAAAACGATGAACATGGGTGCATTGATCGCACCCTACAGAATACTGCCGCCTGGCACCGCTGGCGATCATGGCAAAAAACTCATCCAGATCATCAACGGCATCACCAATACCCGTATCGAAGCAGACATGCGCCATGAAGTCAGTGGTATCTTGGCCCATAACCATGCCGCGAAACCACGTACGTAAAAGCCAAACAAAAAGATGTTGGCTGGGGCTTAAACTGTTGTCTTCTATGCCGGTGAGATCAGCTGTCATGGTCAATTGTCACAAATGATTTCAAGATAATTGGGTCTTGGCTATAGAAAACACTAAATAAGCCTGTGATATCAGCAATTTAGCTATGCATCGTTATTTTGATGATTTTTAATTTCATAAGCATGCGTTACATGTCTTGCTATTGAGACTGATTATCAATATCACACTCCTGCTATCGGTCAAAGCGATGGCTAGACGGATTATCTGACTTGTTTTGAAAGCCCTTAGCTTTGTGGCTGGATAGATACCACTGACACCGCTGTTGAGTTTGTCTTTCATTTAGGCGGCTCAATAACAAATAACCCTCTGTTTATAGCCCTCTTTATCTGGCCAAGCAGGGTGGTGAGAGCACTCAGAAATTGGGTAGGCGAGAAGGAATTGGACATGCAAACCGCTGCTGCACTGTCAAACCAGAATGAAATCGATATCTGGTACAAACAGGCCAAAGATGATCAAGGTATGATCGACGATCATCTCGTGCTTTGGGATCGGATGATTGATTTGATGCGTGAGCCTGACATGGGGCAGACGCGCGTCTTGGATTATGGTTGTAATAACGGTGGTCTGTTAGGCAGGCTGCATACGCGCAAGCCATTTCACTCTGGTGCTGGGGTCGATATTGCGACGAAAGGCATCGAGAATGCCAAACGTCGTTTTCATGATAAGCCCTTCGACTTCACCACACTTAAACAAGCCAGCTTTGGGCTGCATGAGTTCGACATCGCCGTTAGCCACGAAGTGATTTACCTATTGCCCGATTTGGAAGGTCACGCCCGGGACATGGGTCGCTGGCTGAAGCCTGGTGGCCGCTATTACGCCGCCACAGGCTGCCACACGGCAAACCCACGCTGGCCTGAATGGCGCGATTACATTGCTGAAAGCGCGAATGTCGCCCCACAAGATTACAGCCCCGAAGACTACGTTAAAGCCTTTGAGGCCGCTGGGTTCACGGCCGCAGTACAGCCCTATCAGCTGGATAATTTCACGCCATGGAGCAGCACCGATCCATTATTTAAGAACGTAATGGATGCCTTGGATTTCTATCAAAACCACAAGCTGCTATTCCGCTTTACCGCCCCTGCTGGGCCGACCAACACACAAGGCTAACCCCGATGAATGATAACCCCACACCCGATCACGGCCGGGCAGCAAAGATTGATTTAGCCCGTTTTCGGTCGGCCCGCCGTGGTCACGAGCCGAGCATTGATCATGACCAGGCAGACCGGATCATTCAAACCATCAAGACAGCTGCGGATACCCTGAACGCGCAAACCGATCTGTCGCCGGCTAATCCCAAAATCACCGAGGTCCTCTCGCGTTTGGTAAAGGCGGTTACTGAACCGACAAACCCGGCCACCGCCATGCATGTGTTGGGCAACCGCGAGATCCGGACGGTGCAAAAACAGCTCTGGGAAAACCTGTCACGCGCTGAAGGAGAAATGGAGGCGTGGTGGACCACCCAGTTCTTGCGTGAGCGAAAGCTAGACCTCAACACTCTCGAGCAGTTTTGGTACCGCGATAATTACAAAGAACTAACCCAGCTTGAAGTTGATCACTGGGCGCAGCAAAACAAACGCCCGGATGCTGATAGCCATGTGGTGTTTGT
>JBCCBF010000097.1:0-8821 GCA_039814445.1 Pseudomonadota bacterium | reverse complement strand
TGCACAAAGCGAGGGGATTGCCAAGCCGCTTTACAAACGCTTGCAGTTAGATGAGCATAAATTAAGAGATAATATTGTCGGGGTGAGGGATATTGGTAAACTTTCCGACCCTGTTGGTGTCAATTTGGCTGGGAAGCCCATCAATTTGATACAGTGGATGATCTTTTTAAATCACCGCGGGTAAGCACTTTGTTACGGTTAGTGTGCTAGGTTTCATCCACATTGATGATGTTGCGTAATCAAATGAAGGCTTCCCGATGACCGATGGCATTGCCTCCACCACCGCTGCGACGCTCGACCAGGCTTATGATGAGGCCATGGCCATGTTGGTTGAAGCGCGTGATTTCGCCAAGAACCATAAGCACGATATGGACAATCTGGAGGCCGATGAACGCTTGCGGATGAGCCAATACACCATGCAAGTCACAGCCCGGCTGACGCAAGTTATGGCCTGGCTTATGGCCAGCAAGGCCGTGGCGAATGGTGAGTTATCAACCGCAGATTTGAACCGTGATTACGCGCTGCCTCAGGGTGGGTCCTTGCCCGGCGCGGATCCAGAAATGCTGGAACGGGAAAAGGCGGATCGGGATGTTACCCCGAACCGCCTGGCGGATCTGATGGATCGTAGTCGAAACCTGTATCAGCGCATTGCACGGTTGGATCAAAAAACCCGTGCCGCTAGCTGACAAGCCCTGATGCGTGGCTTAGTCGTCCAGACCAAAGCCAGCAAAACGGTTGCGGAAGCGAGCCAACTGGCCACCTTCACGCGCACGTTGGCTACCACCGACCCAAGCAGGGTGTGTGGTGCGGTCAATATCAAGACGCAAGGTGGCGCCAGGCTCACCATAGGTGCTGCGGGTCTTGAACTCGGTACCATCGGTCATGACAACCGTGATCTCGTGGTATTCAGGATGAATCTCAGATTTCATCGTCTTTACTCCAAACGTCTTTGGTCTCTGGCCATGCCGACGGCCAGGACGAACGTCACAAAACGCGCGGGTTACGCGCAGAAATTCGGTGAAGCAGCGTGATACCGAAGCCGCCGCGTGAAAGCAAGCATTTGATTACCCCCGCGGTCACAACCGCTGGTCAAATTTCAATTCAATACGGCGATTTCGTTTGCGGTCCTCAGCGGTATTGCCCGGCTCAATCGGTTGGAACTCACCAAAACCTGTGGCCGCCAATCGCCGTTCGGGGATCCCCTGATCGCTCAAAAACTTCAGAACCGAGATTGCACGCGCCGCTGATAACTCCCAGTTCGAGGGGAAATCAGGGGTGTTAATCGGCACTCGGTCCGTATGCCCATCAATCCGCAATATCCAATTCAAATCATCGGGAAACTCCGCCGCCAATTCTTGCAGGGTATCAGCAAGCTGGCGCAGCTGTTCCCGCCCGGCGGGTTGTAAGACGTCTGAGCCGCTGGGGAACAGCACCTCAGATTGGAACACAAAACGGTCGCCTACGATGCGCACATCATCACGCTCACCGATAATATCCCGCAGGCGGCCGAAAAACTCTGACCGATACCGGGCTAATTCTTGTACCCGGCTGGCGAGCGCCTGGTTTAGTTGCTGACCCAAATTGACGATCTGCGCGTCTTGCGCCTCGATCTCCTCATTCCGTCTGGTTAGCAGGGCGTTTAAGGCGGCCAAATCTTCACGCAAACCATTGATTTGGCGGTTTAAGATGGCGATCTCATCCCGCGCATCGCCGGTCAGGCGTTCCTGTTCTTCGAGGGCGCGCAAGCTGGCCTCATTGGTCTGCTCGCTGCGGTCGAGATTGGCTTCCATCTCAATGATACGGTCTTCGAGGGCGCTGCGTTCTTCAGCCCGTTCGGCGAGCGCCTCGCGCGTGGCATCGCGCTCGCTTTCCACTTCGGCTAGTCGGGTGGTTAGGCGGGCCAAGGCCAGCTCTAGGGTTTGGTTATCGCTTTGCTCCAGCGCCAATTCGTCGGTTAGCTGGCTGATCTGGCTGTTCAGGCGGTCTAACTGCATGTCACGGCCTGTGAGGGCGAATTGCAGGAAAAACTGCGCCATGGTGAACACCAACAGCACAAAGATCACCACCATCAATAAAGATGACAGAGCATCAACCCAGCCGGGCCAAACATTGATCGTGGTGGCACCGTTACGACGAGGGGGCAAGGGCATGGGAGTACCTTATCGCTCCTGGCTTGGCTTACGTGGCGCAAGCCAATCGGGCATGGTCCCGCCGGTGGCAAGATCGTCTTTGGTGTCTGGTTCAGGCTCGGGCTCTTTCGCGCCTGGCTTTACCGATAGGTTCGCCGCCGTTGTTGGGGCGGTGGCGGGTGACGCCGCGGGTTGAGCGGCAGGTGGTGCGGGTGGGACGGGTTGTGTCTCCACAGGGGCGGGCGTGGTAACACTCGTGGCGTGGGCTTGCGACAGGCGCAGCTGTTCATAATTAATCACCGCCTCGGCCATTTGCCCGTGCAGCTCTGCCTGGCGTTCGGCGCTGATCGCCACGGTTTTGGACAGTAACCGCAACTCTTCGCGCAGGCCTTCAAGCAGCTCACCCCGGCCAATGATATTGTCATCGAGCAGGCGGGATAACGCCGTGTTCATCTGGCGTAAATTTTCTTGGCTCTCTGTATCTAGCCCAAATTGGCCATCACCCATGCCTTGGCTGATGCTGGCCAAAACCGGGGTGGTGTCTGCCTGTAATTTGCCAAGCTCCTGCAACAGTGTGTTCTCATTGGCTAGGCGCTCGGTCAGGGTGTTTAAGTTCTCACTGAGGATCGAGAGCGCTTCATTGGTCACCCGGCGGTCTGTTTCTGATTGTTTGACCACCTGGGTTAGTTTTTCCAACCCTTCGCTGTTCTGCTCAATCAACGCGGCGAGGTAGGCCGTGGGCACAGAGCCTTCATGGGTGGCCCCCAGCTCTGAATCGCTATTCATATCCACATTTTCAGCCAGCCAATCTTCAAGATCAGTGTAAAACCGGTTCTGGGCTTGCCCAGCCTGGAGGTCAACAAAGCCAAGGATAAGTGAGCCAGCGAGGCCGAAGAGGGAGGATGAGAACGCGGTGCTCATGCCCGCCAATGGGGCTTCTAAGCCGGCTTTCAATTCACCGAACACGGCCCCTATATCGCCCGCACCTACATCCAGGCCACTGACCACGGAGCTGATCGAACCGATGGTCATCAGCAAGCCCCAGAAGGTACCAAGCAGACCGAGGAAGACTAACAAGCCAATGGCATAGCGGCTTAACTCACGGCTTTCATGCAGCCGGGCGGCGATGCCCTCTAATAAAGAGCGCATGGCCGATGGGGTCAAACGCACGCCATCGAGTTTGTTATCCATGGCCCGCGCCAGGGGCGCTAAAAGCACCGGGCGGGCGCTGTAGCTTTGCAAATCATCGCGTTGCAGCCGGTCCAGCCAATCGGCTTCGGGGTTGAGCTTTAACAACTCACGAATGGCAAAACCGATGGCAATGATCAGCACACCCAAAATCAACCCATTGAGCGCAGCATTGGCCATGAAGGCTGAGAACAGCGCCGGAAACAATAACCCGGCTAGGGCCACGATGACGGTGAGGAAAGCGCCGATTCGCAAGAGGTACTGGGTGGGGCGTTGGATCATGGTTTCAAATGTTATTATTGATGGTTATAGGGGCAGACAGACCATAATGTGGGGCTGGTTTCACCAAACCACCCGCCACGCACCATAGGCCAGACGCGCACGGTTAAGAAGCGGTTTTCGTCGCCACTTGCTTGGGCAAACGCACATCGCGCATCAAATGGGTGTGAATGGTCTGATTGCCGGCAATGATAGAACCACGATGGTGGCATTTTCGTTCCCCGCGGAGGTCAGAGACGATGCCCCCGGCCTCACGCACCAGGACGATGCCAGCGCCCACATCCCAGGCGTTCACATCACGCTCCCAATACCCATCAAGCTTGCCAGACGCCACATAGGCGAGATCCAAAGCCGCGGATCCCGTGCGGCGTATGCCCGTCACTTTGCCCATAACTTTGCCCATAATTTCGAGCAGTTCCTGATGGTTGCCGCGACCAACACCCGGTACGTCGGTGGCCAGTAGCGCTTCATCCATATGTTGGCGGCCACCAACCCGGATCCGGCGATCATTCAAGAACGCCCCCGCCCCTTTTTCGGCATAAAACATGTCGTCTTTGATCGGGTCATAGACCACGCCCGCATACATGTCGCCATCGCGTTCCACGCCCAGGGAAATGCACCAATGAGGGAAGCCATGGAGGAAGTTTGTCGTGCCATCCAGGGGATCAACAATCCAGGTGTTGGAGTGATCTTTCCCCTCAACCCGACCGCCTTCTTCAAGCAGCATGCCGTAATCGGGGCGCACCCGTTGTAATTCCTCACGCAGGGTTTGTTCGGCCTTAATGTCAGCGGCGCTGACGAAGTCGCTGGGGCCTTTGCGGGATACTTGCAGGTTTTCTAGCTCGCCGAAATCGCGGGTCAAGCTGCGGGCGGCTTTTTGGGCAGCCTGGATCATCACATTGATCAGGGGAGAGGTCGACGCCATGTCATTTGCCAGGGGCTAAAGGGTTGCGAGGGATACGTAAAAAACGTGTGACGATAGGATCGGTCAACACCATTCATATGGGGTGGGATAGGTGATTATTTGGCCCGTTCCACATAGGTGCCGTCTTCGGGCTTTACCACCACCTTGGTACCGGCCTCAATATGGGGCGGGACCATGATCTTTGCGCCATTTTCCAGCATGGCGGGCTTATAGGATGATGACGCTGTCTGGCCCTTGACCACCGGGTCTGCCTCGGTGATTTCCAACACAACCGTCAGGGGCAGTTGCACCGATAGGGGCTCAGCCTCAAACATCTGGACGATCACGGTCATACCCTCTTGCAGGTAGATTTTTTGATCACCAATGATGTCGGCTGAGATGCTGATCTGTTCAAAGTTATCATTGTTCATGAAGGCAAACTGATCATCGCCCTCATCGTAAAGATATTGGTACTCAACTTCATCCAACCGGGCGCGTTCCACGGTTTCTTGGGTACGGAACCGCACATTGGTTTTGGTGCCCGTGCGTACATCACGCATTTCAACCTGCACCACCGAGGCACCCTTGCCAGGCTGGTAGATATTGCTTTTCAGGACCAGCCAAAGCTTGCCTTCATGGTCGAGCACATTGCCGCCACGGATTTCAATTGCGTTGATTTTCATAAACTTGATGCCTTAAGCAGACCGGAACCGGATAACGTTTGGCCGGAAGCTAGCAGCCTCGCACGACAGGTGCAATCGGTGCTGGGGCCTGAATGACAAGGAAATGCCTGCAATGAGTGATGCGCAACCAATCTGGCACCCCGGGCGTATGGCCCATCGGGCTACGCCCTTGCGTATCCGCGCCCAGATGATCCGGGCGATCCGTGAGTTTTTCTGGGGCCAAGACTTTATCGAGTGCGAGACCCCAGCCTTACAGGTCAGCCCCGGTTTAGAGCCCCATTTGCAGGCTTTTAAGACCCAGTTTGTGGGCCTTGATCGCAAGACTAGACGCGATTTTTATCTGCACACCAGCCCCGAATTCGCCATCAAAAAGCTGTTGGTGGCTGGCTGGCCCAATCTGTTTCAGATCTGCCGGGTATTCCGGAATGGCGAGCAAGCCCAACTGCACCAGCCCGAATTCACCATGATTGAATGGTACCGGGCTGATGCCACCTACCGGGATATCATGGCCGATACGGAAGCCATGGTGCGCCATGCCGCTGAGGCCTGTGGTCTGACCCAACTGCGCCATGGTGCGGTGGTTAGTGATCCTTTTGGTGCCTGGGATTACCTCACGGTGGCAGAGGCTTTTGATCGCCATGCGGGTATCGATATTCTGGCTACAATCGGCCCGGATGACCGCAACCCCGATGTAAACCGATTGGCGCCCGTGGCCACCGAACATGGCTACCACGTGGCGCCTGATGATCGCTGGGATGATCTGTTCTTTCGGATCTTTCTCGACAAAATTGAACCCAAGCTGGGCGCGGGCGTGCCGACGATCCTGTATGATTATCCCATCTCCATGGCCGCCCTGTCGCGGCAAAAGGCGCAAGACCCGCGATTGGCCGAACGGTTTGAGCTTTACATCTGTGGCTTGGAGCTGGCGAATGCGTTCGGCGAGCTGACCGATCCGGCTGAACAAGCGCGCCGGTTCGAAGCGGATATGGCTTTAAAAGAACAGCTTTACGGCGAACGCTACCCCATCGATGCCGATTTCATCGCAGCGCTGGAACAGGGCATGCCCGAGGCCGGTGGCATTGCCCTGGGTATCGACCGGTTGGCGATGGTGTTCGCCGGGGTTGAGCATATCGATGAGGTGTGTTGGCTGCCGGTGGATACAGCCCACGATATCGCGCCGACTGATTAGGCCATGCCCAGTTTCTGCGCCAACGCCATATCCCAGAAGGTGGCTTCGATTTTGTTGCCGTCCAGATCACGCAGAAAACTACCGTAATAGGGCTCGCCGTAATCTTTGCGCGGGCCGGGTGGTCCGTCATCGGTGGCCCCCGCTTTTAGGCCTGCCGTGTGAAAGGCGTCCACCATGGCTTTTGATGTGGCGACAAAGGCAATATGCGTCCCATTGCCCACGGTGGCGGTTTGCCCATCATAGGGTGTTTGTACCCAAAATTCCGGAAACGCCCGGCCATAGGCGGTGGCCCCGGGGTGTTCCATGATTTTCTGGATGCCAAGCACGGGCATTACCGCGTCATAAAAGGCAATCGCTTTGTCGTAATCATTGGTACCAAGCGACACATGGGAAAGCACGCTGGGTGGGGCTGCATCGGCCCTATCCGTCTGATCACTATGCTTTTGCGATCCGGTATCGATTGTGCCGGCGTTACCCTTGGTGGTGTTGGTGGTTGTCGTGGGCGAAGGAGTGTCAGAGGGTTGGCTCATGGTCTGATGCCTGGTGTGGTGTCAGCGGTTGGTCGAGGGGATGTGCCCTGACTATCCTGTGCCTGCCCGGCCGTGGCATCGGATGCGGTTTCTGATGCCGCAACGTCTGATGTCGGGAATTTTTTATCGAGCCATTGGCTGTAACGCCCGGCCAGTAGGGCTTCGCCGGCCTCTTGTTCAATCGTCCCATTGGCCATGGCGGACCGTATGGTTTTATCGACCACCGCTTTCACCCGCTCTTTCTCGGTCATCCGCCGTACGGGTTTCATTACCATATCGGTGGGTTTGAGGATCGGTGGTGGCGGTTCGGATTTGTGTAGTTTATCGGCCAGGGGCTGATAGGAAGGTTGGTGGAAACCTGGGGACCGATCATCGATTACGATGTCGCCATCGTCCCGATGATCAAACCGGCGGCTGGCGCGGCGCGCTAAAGCGTCGAGACGGGGATAGTCTGCCTGGCCCGGTTTTGGGGCGTGATCCTGAGCAGTATCAGCGATCGACGGGCGTTCGGGATCAGTTACCATGTTTTGAGGCCTTGCCTGTGGTTCATGACGACATCAACGGACCTGTGAATCCGTAGAATGGTTTGATGAAACCACAGAGAAAAAACATGCATGGGCGCGTGTGATTTCTCACCGCGTGGGTTTGATCATGACAAAATCAGCCCCCGCCTGATAGAGCGCCTCGATAGCATCAGGGGTGGTGGCATAATCCGCGACGCAAGGGGGCTCCATCATCACTTGCCACCAGGCTAATTCCGCCAGGGCTAGGTCGGCTGCCTCACCATGGGTGGGGCCAAAAACCACATAATCCGCCCCTTGTTCAGCGGCCAACATGCCCGCGTGGCGGCTGGGCCCACAGGCGACGCCAAGGATCAAATCATCGCCCACTTGCTGACGGATGTTTTTGATCGTTTGGCCGGTGCTGGTCTTCTCTTGTTCAGCGTCCAGGGTCACCTGAACCCCATCGCAGCCCAAGGCATCCGCGAGGTTTGGATCACCCTCAAGCAAACAGGCGATATCGCGGTCTTGAATGATGGCTTGTAAGGGGGTGAGGGCATCACCGATGGTCACCGGATCATCGCTTTGAAAACTTAACAGCACAGAGGCTGGATTATGGGTGTCGAGCCATCCCGCTAGCGCGTCAACCGGTGAGTCTTGGGGATCGATATCGGCGATAACCAGAAACCGTTCAACAGGGGGGCGGGGTTCTATGGCAGGCATGGGGTCAGGCTTTGCTAGGGATCGATGGTCATCAGGGCAAAAGAAAACGGCCACGGGTGGGTAACACCGTGGCCGTGTCTTGTTGCCCTTAGCCTCTAGCCGAGGTCAAGCCTCTTAAACCCAGGCTGGTAAACCCTGGCTGGGATCAAGCCCTGGTTACGCGGCGTTGCGCATATGATCGAGGAATTTATGAACCTCATCCTGTAACACGGTGGTTTGCTGGGACAGCTCGTCGGCGGCACCCAGCACATCGCTGGAGGCGCGGCCGGTTTCCTCGGATGCCTGGCTCACATCACTGACGCTCGCATTGACACTTTGGGTGCCCACGGCTGCCTGTTGGGCATTCTGCGCAATTTCCCTTGTGGCCAAATCCTGTTGTTCCATGGCTTCGGTAATGGCCTCGGTTATATTGGCCATCTCCTGGATCGTTTCAGCAATCCCGGCGATAGCGCCTACCGATTCCGTTGCGACCTCCTGAACCGTGGTAATCTGTTTGCCAATTTCCTCCGTGGCCTTGGCGGTTTGATTGGCCAGGCCCTTCACCTCAGAGGCCACCACGGCAAAGCCTTTACCAGCCTCACCGGCCCGCGCCGCCTCAATCGTGGCGTTCAGCGCCAGCAGGTTGGTTTGCTCGGCGATATCTTGGATCAGGGTAATCACCTCATTGATCGACTGGGCCGCATCGGACAGACCTTG
>JBCCBF010000023.1:0-17109 GCA_039814445.1 Pseudomonadota bacterium | reverse complement strand
CAGCATGAAGCCGATGTGGTGCTGCCTAAAGTATTGGACGCAGCAGGCATTGAAAAAGCCCTGTTCATGGGACACAGCGATGGCGGCACCATCGCCTTGATGTATGCCTCAAAGAACCCAGGCCGTACTATTGGCTGTATCGTTGAAGCGCCCCATGTGAAGGTTGAAGAGGTCACCGTCAAAGGCATCAGACGAGCCGGTCGCGCGTTTTCAAGCGGTGACTTAAAACGCGGCTTGGCAAAATATCACGCAGACCCCGATGGTATTTTTAACCGTTGGTACCAGACCTGGACCCACCCCAATTTTGCCGCCTGGAACATGCTAAACCGCTTGCCCCATATTGCCTGCCCGGTTCTGGGTATCCAGGGTAAAGAAGATCAATATGGCAGCTTCAGCCAACTCACCACCATCCGCGACAGCATCGCCGGCCAAGCCATGATGCAGGGCCTGAAGAATTGTGGCCATACGCCCCATGGCGAGCGGCCGGAATTGGTCATCGACAGCATCATGAAGTTTCTACCGATCTGCCGGTAAAGGCGTGCGGCAAGAACGCTTGATGCCCCAGGCCAACCATCTGAATCGATACCACCATAATTTAGTTTTCTAGCCCGTGAATCACACGGAGGATGAGTCGCCAGGCCGGGTGAATCGATCAGACTCGCGCTGATCCCGAGTCATTGAAAATAAATGGCTTTTGGGCCTGGGTGGGAATCGAACCCCTCGCGTACACAATGAGAGCATTAACAAACGCCCCAAAACTTACGCCTGTTCGATGTCTCAACGATCCACGTCTTCACGCTCTAGTAAAAAAACCAAGCCCGCGGGTAAGCGTCGCGGCCGTCGCATTCCACAGACCGCTTGGCCCGGTATTTTGCAACAATACCAACGCGGCGCGACCCTGACGGCGATCGCCAAGGAATTTGACTGCACGCCGAGTGCGATCTCATACATCGTGAACAAGGCCGAAGAGATCTATGGCGACCTGACAACCAGTGATCATCTGCCGGTACCAATCCGGCGCACGACAGGATCAATCACCAACCCCAGCCAATTGCGACCGCAAAGCGATAGTGATATGGCCGGGGATAATTGCTCAACCGCCAGGCCGATCATGCAACCGGTTGATGAGCTTGAAGGCCGGTTGCGCGAGGAAGCCACCAATCTGGCCGATGCCTACCGGGCTTGGGTTGAAACCGGTGATGAGGCGCGTAAAACCAGTGCGGCGGTGACCCTATCGGGCCAGCTACACACCATTCGGCGCAGCCTGGCAAAGCTTGAAATCATCCTGTCAAAACAAGGCATGGAAACCCAAGCCCCCGCCCCACAAACTAACGCGCCGCGGTCACGCTACAGTGCCGGCTGGCAAGCCAGCTAAAACAATCTAGCGGATCGCAAGACCATCGGCTCGTAGGGGCCGAATTAGCGACCACGGATCTTTCCCGGTAATCGCGTCACCGATCATTCAAATTCAATCGTACCTGGCGGTTTTGACGTCACGTCATAAAGCACCCGGTTAACGCCGCGCACCTGGTTGGTGATGCGGGTCGACACCCGGCTAAGGAACTCGTGCTCAAACGGGTAGTAATCGGCGGTCATACCGTCCACCGAGGTGACGGCCCGCAAGGCCAAGCAGTAATCATAGGTACGGCCATCGCCCATCACGCCCACAGACCGGACGGGTAACAGGGCGGCAAAAGCCTGCCAAATCTCGTCATACAGCCCGGCGTTGCGGATCTCTTCCAGGTAGATCGCATCGGCTTTGCGCAGAATATCCAGCTTTTCACGGGTAATCTCACCAGGCACCCGGATGGCGAGGCCCGGCCCCGGGAATGGGTGACGCCCGACAAAGCTGTCGGGTAAGCCCAGCTCACGACCCAGGGCGCGCACTTCATCCTTGAACAACTCACGGAGCGGTTCGACCAGCTCCATGTTCATCCGCTCCGGCAACCCACCCACATTGTGGTGGGATTTAATCGTGACGCTTGGCCCGCCGGTGAAGGACACGCTCTCGATCACATCGGGATAGAGCGTGCCTTGGGCTAAGAAATCCGCACCGCCAAGTTTCTTGGCTTCTTCCTCGAACACATCGATGAACAGCTTACCGATGGTTTTGCGCTTTACCTCGGGGTCGGACACGCCGTCCAATTCGCCCAAGAACAAATCGGACGCATCCACATGGACCAGCGGGATGTTGTAAGTCTCGCGGAACAGGCCCACGACCTCATCGGCCTCGTTGGCGCGCATCAGGCCGTGGTCGACGAAGATACAAGTCAGTTGATCGCCGATCGCCTCATGCAACAGCACCGCGGTCACGGCACTATCAACCCCGCCGGATAGGCCACAGATCACTCGCTTGTCGCCAACCTGCTCACGGATCTTGGCAACGGCCTCATCCTTATAGGCGGCCATGGTCCAATCACCGGTACAGCCCACCACCTTCATGACGAAGTTACGCAGCAAATCCTTACCATGGGGGGTGTGCACCACCTCAGGATGGAACTGCACGCCGTAATAATGGCGCTTATCATCGGCGATCACCGCATAGGGCGCACCGCTGGTCCCGGCCACCGGACGGAAGCCATCGGGCAGCACCGTCACCCGGTCCCCGTGGCTCATCCACACTTCTTCGGTTTGGCCTTTTGACCAATGACCCTCGAACAAATCGCAATCATCATTCACATCGATAAACGCCCGGCCGAACTCCCGGTGATCATCGCCTTCGACTTTACCGCCCAGCTGGTGACACAGCAGGTGCTGGCCGTAACAAATGCCCAGGATCGGCACGCCCATCTCGAACACCAGTTCGGGGGCCATCGGGGCGTTTTCCTCGGTCACAAAGGCCGGGCCGCCCGATAAGATGATGCCTTTTGGGTCGTACTCTTTGATCGCCTCATCGCTCATCTTGAACGGGTGGATTTCGCAATACACGCCGATCTCGCGCAAGCGGCGGGCGATCAGCTGGGTCACTTGCGAACCAAAATCGAGGATCAGAATACGGTCATGATCGTCACCGATATTCAGGTCGGTGTCGTTATCAAGCGCGGGTGAAGACATCAGCCGGACTTTCGAGCTAAGGGGATCAATGAATTTGGGCGTCTATCTAGCCCAGATTACCCCCCGACCACAAGCGGCGGATTATCAATCCTTATGCCGTAGCATGGCCATATAGAAACCATCGGTGCCGTGTTGTGCGGGGCTGAACAACCAACCATGGGCCTGGGGCGTCACAGAAGGGGCTGCTTGCTCTTCGAAAACCGCGGTCCAGATTGTCTCAAAATCGGGCGTTTCAAACTGATCATGGTCGGTTAAAAAACGCTCGATTTGGCTGATATTCTCTTCGGCCAACAGGGAACAGGTGACATAGGCGATCATCCCGCCAGGTTTCACCAGGGTGGCCGCTTTGTCCAAGAGCTTGGCTTGCACGTCGATCAACTCTGACAGCTGCACACTATCCATCCGCCACCGTGCATCGGGCGCCCGGCGCCAGGTACCAGAACCGCTACAGGGCGCGTCCACCAACACCCGGTCCCATTCGCCCGGCCGTAACACGTCATCAGGTGCGGTCAAGGCATCCGCATGCTGGGTTTTAAGCCCTGGGACTTTAGCCCGTTGGGCGCGTTTTGTGGCCTCACGCAGGCGGTGTTCATCCTTATCGATGGCCAACACCTGGCCCTGACCTCGCAAGCTGGCCGCAAAAACCAATGATTTGCCCCCGGCCCCGGCACATAAATCAAGCACCTGCATCTTGGGCGCAGCGCCCACAAGCAAGGCGGCCAACTGGGACGCCTCATCCTGGATTTCAAGTTCGCCCGCGTTTAACTCGGGCAACTCACCCGCCGCGAACCGCCCTTGCAGGCGTAGGCCAATCGGTGAATAGGGCGTGGGTTCTACATCCAAACCACGCGCGCCCAAGGCCTTTAAAAGATCATCACGGTCTTGTTTGAAATCACGCAGGCGCAGATCGACAGAGGCCGGCGTTTGTGACGCTAGGGCTTCGGCCTGCCAGCTATCCCCAAAGCTCGCCTTCAGCCCCGTCACGGCCCAATCGGGCACGCCTAAGCGCGCTTCTTCGGGGATATCATCGTGGAGATCGGCAAGTTTTTCGATCAGGGCCTGTTCGATCTCATCCATCGGCGCCGGGGCATGGCTTGAGCCGTCAAAAAGCGGCGCTGCATCGGCCCCGAGATGGGCCAGCGCTAACTGACGTGTGTTGTGCGGCTCACCGCCCGCGGCCTCAAGACGCCATTGTAACGCGCTCAAATTACGGCACAGGTCAAACAGGGTGTCACCGATAAACCGACGATCTTTTGACCCGGCAAAGCGGGCCGCTTTTGACCACCGGCGGATCGCTAAATCAGCGGGGATATTCTGCTGCAATATGTTGTGCAACAGATCGATAATCGTCTGCCAACGCGGGCCATCACGCATGGGTTAATCGAGCCGGTAATTGGGGGTTTCAGACACCATCTCGATGTCATGCACATGGCTTTCGCGTAGCCCGGCATTGGTGATTTTCACCATCCGGCAACCGGTCTGCATCTGCTCCATGGTGGCATTGCCGGTATAGCCCATGGCGGCCTTTAGCCCCCCGACCAATTGGTGCAACACCTTATCCAGCGGGCCGCGATACGGAACCCGGCCCTCGACCCCTTCGGGTACCAGCTTGTTGCTCTCTTTCACCTGCCCTTGGAAGTAACGGTCAGCACTGCCCCGGGCCATGGCGCCAATAGAACCCATACCACGATAGGATTTATACGAGCGCCCTTGATAGAAAACGACCTCGCCGGGGCTTTCCTCGGTTCCCGCCAGCAAAGATCCCATCATCGCACAGCTGGCGCCGGCGGCGATGGCCTTGGCCAAATCGCCTGAGAACTTGATGCCACCATCGGCAATCACCGGCACCTTTTGATCGCGGCAGGTATCAACAGCGTCGCTGATCGCGGTGAGCTGCGGCACACCAACGCCAGCAACAATCCGGGTTGTACAAATCGAGCCTGGGCCAATACCCACTTTGACCGCATCGGCCCCCACATCGATCAGCGCTTGGGCGCCATCCTTGGTAGCAATGTTACCCGCCACCACTTGCACTTCATTCGACAGGGCACGGACAGCCTTGACGGTGTTTAACACCGCTTGAGAATGGCCATGGGCGGTATCAACCACCACCGCATCCACCTGTGCTGCAATCAACGCCTCAGCCCGGGCGATACCGGGATCACCGGTTCCCACCGCCGCCGCCACACGCAGACGGCCGTGATCATCCTTAGAGGCCAAGGGATGGTTTTGCGCTTTTTCAATATCTTTGACGGTGATCAGACCAATACAGCGATAGTCTTTATCAACCACCAACAGCTTTTCGATCCGATGCTTGTGCAAAAGCTTCTTCGCATCCTCGCGGGCGGTCCCCTCTTCCACCGTGACCAGGTTTTCTTTGGTCATCAGCTCAGAGACTGGGGTCTTGGGATTTTCCGCAAACCGCACATCACGGTTGGTCAGGATACCCACCAAGGTGCCGTTCACCTCGGTCACCGGAATGCCCGAGATGCGGTTTACACTCATCATCTCAAGCGCTTCTTCCAGGGTCGCATCGGGGGTGACCGTGATTGGGTTCACCACCATACCGCTTTCAAACCGCTTCACCGCACTCACTTCGCTCGCTTGCTGGGTGATGCTCATATTCCGGTGTAACGTGCCGATGCCGCCCGCTTGGGCCATGGCGATCGCCAAGCGATGTTCGGTGACCGTATCCATGGCGGCCGAAGCCAGCGGAATGCCTAGGCGAATACCACGGGAGAACTGGGTGCTCGTATCCGTATCGGCGGGCATGACCTCGGACTTTCCAGGCACCAGCAGCACATCGTCAAAGGTGAAGGCATCATCGATCTGCAACATGGGCGTGTCATCCGGTCGGCGGGTCAGGAACTACAAAGTTGCCGGGACTATAGTGATGGCGACGGATTTGTGAAGGGTGCGTGTGCGCCGGGGCCGCAGCCATGCGGGTTTAGCGGGGCAAAACCTAATGATTGTCGCCGCGAAAACCTTGCGCCACCACAAAAGTTTCGGCGGATTCTGACCGGCTAGACGGCGGCTTGTAATGCCGTACTTGCTCAAAGTTCTTTTTAAGCATGGTCAACAGATCATGCTCCGCCCCCCCTTGGAACACTTTGGAGACAAAAGCACCACCAGGCGCCAGAACCTCGGCGGCAAAATGGGCGGCTGTTTCCGACAGGGCCATAATACGCAAGTGATCCGTGGATTTATGCCCCGTGGTGGCGGGTGACATATCGCTCAACACCAAATCCGCGGGGCCATCCAAGGATCGGCGCAGCAGATCAGGCGCGTCGTCATCCATAAAATCATGCTCAATAAAAATGGCCCCCACCATGGGGTCGATGGCTTGCAAATCCATGCCCACCACCGGGTTCTCATCATCGGCGTGTTTGCCCGATAAGCGCTCAATACAGATCTGGGTCCACCCCCCTGGGGCAGCGCCTAAATCCACGATGCGTTGGCGTGGGTTTTGACCCGGCTTGAGCAAACGAAACTTTTCATCCAACTCAATCAGTTTAAACGCAGCACGGCTGCGATAGCCCAGGCGCTTGGCATCCGCCACATAAG
Organism: Pseudomonadota bacterium; assembly: GCA_039814445.1. Classification (GTDB taxonomy): domain Bacteria; phylum Pseudomonadota; class Alphaproteobacteria; order TMED2; family TMED2; genus TMED2. Next base: position 10,491 of record JBCCBF010000023.1, on the reverse strand, counting down.
GGTCGTTGAGCTGGCGTTGCAGCCATTGGGTTGATGATGGTTTGCGTCCACGGGCGGTCTTCACCCGTTTTGAAAGCCGCCGGTCAGCGCCTTGATGCCGAGAACCACCCGATTTACCACCACCTGATTTACCTGATTTGCTCACGCTGATTGCCTGCTGAGGTCATAAAGGATGCCTTCGCGCACCCCACGATCCGCCACCCGTACCTTATCCACGGGCCAGATGCCAAGGATCGCTTCAAACATGGCACAGCCGGGCAGGACCATGTCGCATCGGCTGCGGCCAATACAGCCGTTACGGGCACGCTCATCAGGGTTTTGTCCCAACAGATGATCGATCACATGGGCCGCCTGGGCGGTGGGTAGGTCAGTGCCATCCACCAAGTGACGCACATATTTTTGCAAACCCATCAGCAGACCGGCCAAGGTGGTCACAGTCCCCGAGGCCCCCAAAACCTGGACCTGCCCTGCCGTAACCCGGTCGCGTAACTGCCAGCGTTGTTCTGTTTCCATCAAGGCCACTTGCAGCTCTTCACGCAAGACATGATAGCTCGCCCGGCGGGCTTCTTCCGTTTCATCAATCCGGTCAGCCAAACTGATCACACCAAATGGCAGGGATATATGGTCAACAAACGCAATCTGCCCATCATCTTGCCGCTGGCCCCAGACGATCTCAGAGCTACCGCCGCCAATGTCAAAAACCAAACAATCACTGGCCTCTGGATCAATCAGTGGGGAGACCCCCAACATGGCCAAACGCGCTTCCTCGGCACAGGAGATGACCTCAAGGTTCAGCCCCGTTCGCTGCTTGATTTCGGCTACCAGCCGATCGCTATTGACGGCTTGACGGCAGACTTCTGTCGCCACGGCGCGATAGGCTTTGGCGTCGGCTTGGCGGATTTTTTTGGCACAGATGCGTAGGGCGTTGGTGGCCTTATCAAGCGCGTCTTCTAAGATCGCCCCTTGGTCGTTGAGATGGGCGCCTAAACGAACGGTCCGGGAAAACGCATCAACAACCTTGGGCTCCCCGCTCGCCTGTACCGATGCGATTAACAAGCGTAAATTATTCGACCCCACATCAATCGCAGCATAAAGCGGTCGGTGGTTGTTCGACGTCATTTTATCTGTGGCGAGCGATGCAGGATGCGTCGCTTCGGGGTCTTTCAAACTCATATCCACCGTCATCCCGCGATTGAATTTGCGGTCGTCACTTTGGTTGGTTCGCTGCTTCTTTATATCGCCATTTGTCATGCATTTTACCAGCCCCCATGACACATCACTGTTTGCGTAAGGGAAACAGACCGTTTCCTACCTGGATGCTTGTGACCACATCATGGCTCGCCATGTCTTAGGACAACGGCCGGTATTGGGCTGTATTCCGCAACAAAGCATGAGGATCAGATCATGTCTTTTCGTCCTATCATCAGTCAAAGTTCCGCGGTCCCGACACGGGAGGGCGCGGGCGTTCACCTGCATCGGGCTTTCGGTTTTGGCGATCCCTCAGAAGCAGACCCCTTCCTGTTGTTCGATGATTTCCGCAATAATGATCCAGCCGCCTACCAGGCTGGGTTTCCTTGGCACCCTCATCGCGGGATTGAAACCATCACCTACGTGCTTGAAGGCACGGTAGAACACGCCGATTCTCTGGGAAACAAAGGCTTACTGGGTCCAGGATCCGTCCAATGGATGACCGCGGGCTCAGGCATCCTGCATCAGGAAATGCCCTTCGGTAACGATCAGGGGCAGATGCATGGGTTCCAGCTCTGGGCCAACCTACCCCGTGACCTGAAGATGACCGCGCCGCGCTATCAAGATGTGGCGGGTGGCGATATTCCCGTGATTACCGATGATGATGGCAGTGTCGTACGGGTGATCACGGGCGAATTCTGGGGCCAAAAAGGACCCGTGGATGGTATTGCGGCGGATCCGCTTTACCTGGATATCAGCCTACCACCGCTGGTGACGAAACGGTTGCCGATCGATACCTATGCCAGCACTTTCGCCTATATTTTCGGTGGTAGTGGTCAGTTTCGGGACGCATCAAACCCGATTGGTATCAAGGTTGAAAAAGAAATCGCCGGGGAAGAAATCCAGCTCCGCGATCAAACGGGTGACCGGACGCTTGTGCGGTTTGGCACCGGTGATGAAATCATGGTGACAGCCGGTAAAGAAGGCATGCGGTTCTTGTTGGTTTCAGGCCAACCGATAAAAGAGCCCGTGGCCTGGCATGGCCCGATAGTGATGAACACCCGGGCCGAATTGCAGCAAGCCATGGCTGACTTGCAAAACGGCCAGTTCATTAAACACCACCCCCGTGACAATCGGAGAGGATAGCCGCTCAACAGAGAAAAGATAAAATTTTATCTTAATATCTATTGAATCGAATACTTTTAGCGCCGTTAGAATTAGCAAACGCCAATATGTTAACGGCGCTATTTTATTGCCTGGCGGTCTATGGTGATCACTCAATTGTGTGCTCGCCTTGAGCGTTTGCCTATGCTATTTGTAGAGACTGCGTAGAAACGCAAGCCAGCCACCTTTTGGGGATAGTGAGGGTTGGTTTATCGACAGAGGCGGCAGCCTCGGGGGAAAGAATGTCATCGATTAATACGTCACCACCGCTCTTCACCTTGTTGCAACAGATCAACTCCACCAACGATCGTGGGTTCGGGGTACGCAATCAGATCTCCACCGGCAACCGGTTTAATGGTGCCGAAGACCCCAGTAATTTTGCTATTTCCCAAGGGCTGAATTCTGAAATTCAAGCCCTTGATGCGATTGATCAAGCGCTGTCATCGAACACAGGCGCTGCGGTTACGGCACTGACCGCGTCCGAATTCGCCTTTAATTTGCTCAGTGATGCGACCACCAATGCTCTGCTGTCGTTGAACCCATCGAGCGGCCAAAGCGAACAGGCCATCTTCACCCAAGGGTTTGAAGACAATCTAAACCAGCTCAATGAGGTGGTGGAGAACGCGAATTTTAACGGTAGCAATCTAGCCAACGGCGATCCCGCGGGCGGGTTGAACACAGTGGCGACCCTTGAGGGCGGCCAGATCAATACCCCCTCCCAAAACTTCACCACGGCTGGGTTAAGCGAAAACCGAACCTCGATTGGTGAAGACGGCCTGGATGATATAGATCTGAGTGATCCCGCCACCACGATTGGTGATGTGAATGAGATCATCAGTGACGCGGAACAGCAATTGGCCCTGGGCGTGGGTGAGATTGCCGCCGGTCTCAATTCACTTGATCGCCAGCGGGAATTTAACACCGCCATTCAGGACGCCACCGTTGAAGGACTTGGTTCCCTTCGGGATGCGGATTTAGCCCGTGCTGATGCCCGGGACGAACAAATTCGCGTACAGCAACAGCTGCAATTCCAGGTACTCAACCAACAAAACCAACAACGGGGCCTGCTGGTTAACCTGTTCGCGTAAAAGCGGTTATCCGACCCTCTTCTTCATCTGATTACCCCCTTTCTTGACCTGTTTGATTGTATTGTGGCGGGCAGACACTAAGTCTGTGTCCTGTCCTTAAAACACGCCAACAGACGAGATCATCCATGGAATATCTTCACACCATGGTCCGGGTAAAAGACCTGGACGCTAGCCTCACCTTTTATTGCGAGCATTTAGGCTTAGAAGAAGTGCGGCGTAAGGATGTGCCTCAAGGACGCTTTACCCTCGTCTTCCTGCGCGCCCCGGGACAAGAGGGCGCCGAGGTAGAGCTCACCTACAATTGGGATCCAGAAGAGTATACGGGCGGTCGCAATTTTGGGCACCTGGCCTACCGGGTCGAGAATATTTACGAGCTGTGTCAAAAGCTTATGGATGCTGGCGTTACCATCAACCGCCCACCCCGCGATGGGCATATGGCGTTTGTGAAATCACCGGACGGGATCTCCATTGAGCTGCTGCAAAAAGGCGATGCCCTACCCGCGGCCGAACCATGGGCCTCTATGGAGAATACTGGCAGCTGGTAACACGCGGCCACATGACGCCACGTTGGGGTTTAAGGAGCATTGAGCTCAATGGTGGACCAAGCGCCGCCTTCGCCCTTATAGGGCCGTGACATCAACCCTTTAATGATCTCATCCAATGGTTGGCCTTGATGCAGCAGCGCATCAATCGCGCCCGTAATTGGCATGTCCACATCGTGTTGCGTGGCCAACGCCGTGATATTGGCCGCGTTGGCGATACCCTCGATCACCCCAGCACTGGCCTCTACCGCCTCGTCATGGCTCATTCCCTGCCCGCGCCTTAGACCATAGCTGTAATTGCGCGATTTACGGTCCGAACATGTCAGGACTAAATCACCAACACCGGCAAGCCCCATCATAGTGTGCGGCTGGCCGCCCAGCGCTTCAGCCAACCGGGATATTTCAGCCAAGCCACGACTGATAAGGGCTGCATGGGTATTGTTGCCATAGGCCAGACCCGCTGCGATCCCACAAGCAATGGCAATCACATTCTTGGCCGCCCCGCCCACTTGACCACCGGTGATGTCGTCCGACAGAAAGATGCGAAACAAGGGAGCCGCGAGCCGCTGTAACAAGCGCGGGGCCAATTCTTGATGCCCTTCACCTTGCGGGTCGAGGGCCAGACTAATCGCTGTTGGTAACCCGGCGGTTAAATCAGCGGCAAAGCTTGGCCCGGACAAAATAGCTAAAGGGCAATTGGGCAGCGCCTTGGCGAACAGGGTGCTAAGCAGACCTGACCCGTCATCGGCAAATCCTTTGGCAGCCACGATTAAAGGGCGATTTGCCAACCCAACACGCACCATATCATCAATCAAACCCGCCATGCCGGATGATGGAATAGCGATCACCACCGCATCAGCATCGGCTAGCGCTTCTGATAAATCGGTTGTGTAGCGCAGTCCTGATTGCGCCAAGGGTTCTAAACGGCTTGGGTTGTGCGACCACAGGGTAACGGGCCCTGCGCCGGCAAATTGTCCGGCTAAGGCACGCCCCCATGCACCCGCCCCCAAGACGGCCACCTGATTAATTGTCATGATGTTAATATTTTAATGTGGTGAATGGTGTGCAGACGTTAATACCGTCACTCTTCACCCGTCAAAGATTAAGGACCGCCGGGGGCTGATCCACGCTTTTTCGGCTGCGTGAGATCATTGGCTGTCATGCCTCTTTTCGACCGAAATTCGCTGAGGCCTTTAGCCACCGCGCCTTTGAAATCTGTCGGATCTTCATAACCGTCATCACCCGGCTTTCCGAAATCAGCAACACCGCCTCTAAGCTGCTTACCAACAGAGCCTTTTTTATCGATGGGTCCTTCATCCAGATGATCCTCATCAGCGCCCATATCCAGGCATTTAAAGGCTTTATCCACCACTTTTAACAACCGGTATTGGGTGGCATCGTCGACAAAAGCCGCTTCAATTGCCGTCTTAGTCAACTGTAATTGTTGATACATATTCATGCCGAATTGCTTTTCGGCCAGCTTATATTCATCGGCAATTGAGCCACCGAACAGGGCGGGATCATCAGAGTTAACCGTGACCTTCACACCAGCCTTACGCAACTCATTGATCGGGTGCATTTTGAATTCGGGATACACCCCTAACGCCATATTGCTGCGCAAGCATACCTCAAGGGTAAGCCCGCGTTCGGCCAGTTCTTGGACCAATTCTTCATCTTCAACCGAACGAACACCGTGACCGATACGCTCAATTGGTAGGTGGTTGACCACTTCCCAGACGCCATCAGCCCCCAGGGCTTCGCCCGCATGTACCGTGTTGCGCAGACCCAATTTCTCTTTGGCAAATTTAAAAGCGTCCCGGAATTCAATCGCCCGGTGGACTTGTTCGTCACCCGCCATGCCGAAACCAGTTACGTGGTGGCGTACCCGGGGGTCCCGCAGTGATTTTTTAGCCGCCCGCAGCATATCCCAGGCGTCTTTTGGGCCTCGATGGCGCTTAGCCGTCAGGATAATGCGGCTTTCAATACCGAAATCTCTTTTGGCGCGTTCAATGCCGTCGATAATACCATGCAGATTTTCATCAAAGCCTTTGCCACCGCGCTTGGATTTATCCGGTGAGGCCATCAGCTCCACATAGATAGCACCCTGCTCATGGCATTGACGCAGGTAGTCATAGGCCACATCGGCAAAATCCTCGGGGTTTTTAACCACGGCGGATCCGGCGCTATAGGCTTCATGGAAGTCAGAATAATCGACCCAGTTGACGTTACCTTCTTGGTCATAATAAACGTCAGAAATCTCGATACCATTGCGCTTTGCTAGCTTGGTTAGCAGCTCGTAACGGATCGTGCCGTTGATATGAACGTGTAACTCAGCCTTGGGTATCATCTATCTGTTTCAAAGTAACGGCAAAGCAATGAAACGGCTTATCAAGCACTGTTTCGCTTTCTATTAATATTAAGATAACCCACGGGGATGAAAGATCGACGAAGAAAGTGATACAAAAGCCGTTAAATTTTGATGAATAATCAATTCACTAGCCTTATTTTAGGGCTAAATCGACGATGGCGCAGAATAGCATATTAGGGATAAAGATATACTAAACACACATGCTATTTTGGCTATATAGTTGACTATTTTTTCTAATGAGAGACTGAAAAAGTGAATAAAACCAAGGTTCGCAATATTGAAATTTATCAAATCCGCCGGAACAAAGCGGGTGATTTTCTATTTGTGATACCGGCCGATACTAGTGTCAGCCCGATTGACGATTTTTCGCTTGATGGTGACGACCTCATTTTACGCCATGAAGATGGCCGCTTAACCCGGCTTTTAGAGCTACCAGACAGCTTCATCAGCAAAATACGACAAGCACAGAGTGTTCGGGTGGTTGAGTCGCGCGATCAGAAACCTGTGGCCGATCATCTGGTGACCAATAGAGAGCCGTTGCGGACCGCCCCATAACCAATCCGCGACCAAGGCGGAGACGAAAACGTAACCAGATATGCGCAACGGCATTTGTTTTACTATATTAGCAATCTGTTTTGGCTGGCATGCAGTATTTACAGTATAAGTCAGTTTACGAATACGGTAGGTATGGCGCCATACCGTATGGTTTTAAACCTCGGGCGCGTGTAGCGAATAACACCCGCCTTTTAAAACGACTATTGCTTCATCAAAACCAAGGCCGCTTGGATCATGTCGCGTTCTTCACTCATTGCTGTTGTGGTGGTTTTACTCACCATCGTTTGGATGGGGTCTGGCTATGTGGGGCCGTTCGCCACCACCCATGCCCAGCCAATAACCAATACCGAAGGCACCGCATCGGTTGAGAAGCCCTTACCCCGCGTACGGATCGCCCTGTCCGAGGCCCAGAACGCGGCCCGCGACCTGACGATCCAGGGACGGACCCAGGCCGATATCAGCCTTTCCATCAGCGCCCAAATCGATGGCCGCATCAAAGAGCTGATGGTGGATCGTGGTGATATGGTGGTGGCTGGCGATATCTTGGCCACCATTGATGTGGAAGACCGGCGAAACCGGGTCCGCGAAGCAGAAGCCATCGTCGCCCAACGACAGCTTGAGAATAACGCCGCCCGCAGCCTTAATCAAAGCGGCTTTCAATCAAAGGTCCGCTTGGCCCAAACCGCCGCCGAGTTAGAAACAGCCAGAGCCAATCTTGAACGCGCTAGGGTCGAACTGGCCCATACCGATATCACCGCCCCCATTGATGGCCTCATTACCCATAAAATGATTGAAGCGGGCTCCTATGTGGATCGTGGCAATGATTTGTTTCAGGTAGCCGATCTAAACCCGATCAAGGTGATCGCGGCCATTCCGGAAAATCAGGTAAATTACTTGGCACAAAAGCAATCAGCCCGCATCCGGGTGGCGGGCTTGCCGGCCGTGGCGGGTACTGTCACCTTCATTGCGTCCCAGGCCGAGGAAACCACCCGCACATTTGAGCTAGAGGTCCAAGTACCCAACCCCGATCTAGCGATAAAAGCGGGGCAAACCGCAGCCATCCTGCTGCCCGTTGAGGGGGAGCGAGCCCACAAAATACCCGGCTCTGTCTTGACCTTAAATGACCGTGGTGACTTGGGCGTTAAGACCATCGATGCCAACAACCGGGTGGTGTTCATGGCCATCGAGATTGTGGATGATGATCCCGATGGCGTATGGGCCGTTGGCTTACCATCGAGTGTCCGGCTGATTACCGTTGGCCAGGAATTTGTGTCAGAGGGCCAGGAAGTTGAGCCTGTGGAAGAAGCCGCCACAGCCGCACAGATTGGCCAATCGTTGAATTGATAGCGGCCCGCCTGCCTCAAACGGGTGGGATCAGCTGTGATGACCGGGACTAGCGTTTAAGAGATCGCCCCATGACCCCCATTGATATTGCCCTGAACCGATCCCGAACTGTGTTGTCATTGCTGGTGCTGTTGCTGATCACCGGGGCGATGACCTATATCGACATCCCTAAAGAGAGCGATCCAGATATCAATATCCCGACGATTTATGTCGGGCTTTATCATGATGGGATTTCGCCCGATGACGCCGAGCGTTTGTTACTGCGCCCCATGGAACAAGCGCTAACCGGCATTGATGGCGTTGAGATGATCAGCTCCAGCGCCTATCAAAGCGGCGGCAATATACAGCTCGAATTCGGTGCCGGATTTGATCCTGACGAAGCCCTGGCCGATGTGCGTGAGAAGGTGGATGAAGCCAAGGTTGATTTGCCCGAAGACACCGAAGAACCCAGCGTTAACGAAGTCAATATCAGCCTGTTTCCTGTCCTGGTCATCCAATTATCAGGCCCGGTGCCCGAACGCACGATGCTGCGCATCGCCCGGGATTTAAGGGATAATATCGAGGCCCTGCCCTCGGTGTTAGAAGCCCAGATCGGCGGCGACCGGGAAGAGGTCGTCGAGATCGTTATCGATCCGCTTTTGCTGGAGAGCTATGAGCTTAACGGCAATGATATCCTATCCTTGTTCAACCGCTCGAACCGGCTGGTGGCGGCTGGGAACCTTGAAACCGGTTCAGGCCAGTTTGCGGTGAAAGTGCCGGGGGTTTTTGAGACCGCCCAGGACATCTGGGAAATGCCCGTTAAGGTTCAGGATGATGCCGTGGTGCGGGTCCGTGATGTGGCCACCATCCGGCGGACCTTTAAGGACCCCGACGGCTTTGCCCGGGTTAATGGTCAACCGGCCCTCACCGTCGAGATCGTCAAGCGCACCGGTGAGAACATCATCGAGACAATCGAACACGTGAAATACGTGGTGAGCCGCCATCAAGAAAACTGGCCGGAGAACTTGGAGGTTACCTATAGCCAAGATCGCTCAAACGATATCCGTATCATGCTGACGGATTTACAGAACAATGTGATATCTGCGGTCTTATTGGTGGTTATCGTGTGTATCGCCGCCCTGGGTTTACGGTCTGCTTTTCTGGTCGGGGTAGCGATCCCAGGATCCTTTCTAACCGGCATTTTGGTCATTGCTTTCATGGGGCTGACCATCAATGTGGTGGTGCTGTTTGCCCTGATTTTATCCGTAGGCATCTTGGTTGATGGTGCGATAGTGGTGACTGAATACGCCACCAGGCGATTGCGCGAGGGCGCGGAGCCCCAGGTGGCATTCAGGGAGGCCGCAAAACGTATGGCCTGGCCGATCTTCACCTCTACGATCACCACCTTGGCAGCCTTTTTGCCCTTGCTGTTCTGGCCTGATGTGGTGGGCGAGTTCATGCGCTACATGCCGATCACGCTGATCGCCGTACTCGCAGCCTCCCTGGTGATGGCGTTGATTTTTGTGCCCACCTTGGGGGCTACAATCGCGCGCATTGGCTATAAGACACCGCAAGCCGAGGAAACAAACCCCGAACCGTCGGCTTTTACCAAAACCTATCTAGCGTTTTTAGAACGCGCCTTGCGGCGCCCTGGGTTGGTTTTGTTAGCTGCCCTCTTCGCCTTGGTGGGCACGATTGGTGCCTATGCTCAATTTGGACGCGGGGTTGAATTCTTTCCCAATGTGGAGCCACAAACCGCCGTGATGCTGGTCCATGCCCGCGGTAATTTATCGGTCTGGGAAAAGGATCGGTTGGTACAACAAGTGGAATCACGGGTGCTCGACCAACCCGGCATTCGCACGGTTTATACCCGCACCGGCAATGATAACCGCCAGAGTTACGGCGAGGATGTCATCGGCCAGATATCCTTTGAGTTCGACTATTGGCGTAACCGCGATAGCGCCAGCACCATCATGGAAGAACTGCGTGAGAAAACAGCCGATATCGCTGGGGTTTATTTGGAGCTGCGCAAGCAAGAACAAGGCCCTGGCGAGGGCAAAGCCATTCAGATCGATTTGACTAGCGCCACCGGGGTCGACCTGACCCCTACCCTGCTGCAATTGCGCGAACAGCTTGAAGCCATCGAAGGCGTGGTGGATATCGAAGACAGCCTACCCATGCCCGGGATCGAATGGCGGCTGGATGTGGATCGCCCCCAAGCGGCAAAATTCGGGGTTGATGTCACCGGTATTGGCGACACCAT
>JBCCBF010000373.1:0-2450 GCA_039814445.1 Pseudomonadota bacterium | reverse complement strand
GCAAACACCGCCGCCCCAATGGCGACCCCCGCCAGGTGTAGCCATAAGGTGGTTGGCCACAGGCATAACGCACCGGCAAACAACATGATGGCGCGCTCAGGCCAGGTGATATGGCGCTCCATATGCCCGGAAATACTAGCGGTGAAGTAGTACAGGCCAATCAGGGCAAAGCCAAAGACCACAAAGGCGGCGGCCCAATCGCCCGATACCAGCGGCGTGTAAGCAAACAATAAGGGCACGATATAAAGACCCTTGGCGATCTTCCAGGATGTCACCCCCGTGGCCATGGGCGGTGTTTTGGCAATGGCGGCGACCGTAAAGGCGGTCAAGCAAACCGGCGGTGTAACGTTGCTGTCTTGGCTCAACCAGAAAATGATTAGATGGGCGGCTAATAAGGCGCTCATGGCCACCGCCGGGTTTAAGGCCAAATCACGTACGCTGCCTTTCAGGTCGATGGGCACTGAGGCGTACAGGTTAGCGGCCTGCTCATAGGCCATGGGTTGGGCCAGCACGGATAGGGCATCGGGAATGCTGAGCATTAGGATCGTGCGCACCTGCTCGGGCAGGGTGCCATCAGCCATCATCTGCACGATCTGGCCATCGGCGATAAGATTATACAGCGCGGGCGCTGACAGGGTGCCCAGGACGATATAAGCCGCGGTCACGGGCAAGCCCATGCCCAGGATCAAGGACGCCAGTGCGATCAAGCTGATCGCTATCAGTAAGCTATCGCCCGCCCATTCGGTGATCATCAGGGAAAAGGTATTGCCCACGCCAGCCGTGGCGATGACATTAACGATAAGCCCCACCGCGCACAGCAAAATACCCGTCATGGCCATGTTACGCGCACCAAGCGCCATGGCTTCGATAATCGCTTTTGGTCCCATACGGTTAGGGGTGAGCCAGGAGGAGGCAATCACCGCCAAGATGCTGATGCCGGCCGCGTAAGTGGGCGTGAACCCGGCGATCAACAGACCGATCAAAACGGCGATGGGCACCAGAAAGGCAAAGCCGCCGCGTTTAAAGACCTCTAAAAAGGTGGCCCCACCCTCAGCTGATGGTTTGACACCGCTGCGCTTGGCTTCAATCCGCACGAAAAACGCGACTGAGGCGAAATAGAGGATCGCGGGCAGGATCGAGGCTGTAACAATCGTCGTGTACGGGATCTGGGTATAGCTGGCCATAACAAAGGCGCCAGCGCCCATAATCGGCGGCATCAGCTGACCGCCGGTGGAGGAGGCTGCCTCTACGCCAGCAGCAAATTTTGGCGGGAACCCAGCTTTTTTCATGAGCGGGATGGTAATGACGCCGGTGGAGGCCGAGTTGGCGACCGCGGAGCCGGAAATCGTCCCGGTTAAGCCCGAGGCAATGACCGCCACCAGGCCAGGGCCACCGGTGGTGCGACCGGCCACCGCGCGGGCCAAATCGATGACGAAATCACCACCGCCCGAGCGCATCAAAAACGCGCCAAACAGGATAAACATGAATACGAATGTCGAGGAAATCAGAGCGATATTGCCGAAGATACCGTCATCGCCATAAATGCTGCGAAACAAGACGGTTTCTACCGATAGGCCGGGGAAGTTGAACACCCCGCCCACAAACTGACCCCAAAAGGCGATATAGGTTAGGGCGGCGACAATCAGGCCCGGAATGATCCAGCCCGTGGTGCGCCGAGTCAGCTCCAAGGCACTGCCGATCAAGATAAAGCCGGCGATCCATTCCGTGGTATTAAGCCGTACCCCGCGTTCATAGATCGCATCCTCCATGGCCACTAAATAAATCGCCGAGGCGGCCGCCAGAACGCCGATGGTCACGTCCAGAACCGTCGTCCAGCGGATCTTACCCTGTTGTAAATCGGCTTTCGATAGCGGGTAGACCAGAACACAAAGCAAGGCAAAGCCAGCATAATGCAAGGCGTTCTGCCATAGGGTGGGCAGGATGGTGATGATGTTGAAATAGATATGCAGGCACGCGATGCCGACACCTAAACCCAGAATAATCCAGCGCAACCGCCCGGTTTCGTGAAAGCCCGGCATGCGGGTGTCTTCCTCGGCCTCGACCAGCCCTGATCCACTCCCCGTCACGGCATCATTGTTGCCGTGATCCTGGAAGGCTGCCTTGGTATCGGTCAGCGGTTCCCCTGTATTCACCGCCTTAGGCGGCGTGGGCGTTGTGGGCGTATTGGAGTCCGCCGGGTCGGTGGCTGAGGGTGGTTCTTGGTTCGACATGGGATCGTTCCTGCGCGCGCTATGAAAACGGGGGCTGATTGGTCAATCGAGCCCCCGTTTTATGATCATATTAGCCGTGTGGCGTGGTTTACTCGGCGATCAGCCGGGCTGGGACTTGCCGGGTGGTGCCGAGTTCTTTGTCGTCCACGGTTCCTTCGTCGAAGACGAACTCTTTCAACAGTGGTCGTGGCTCCGGCTCCCGCCCGGTGCTACCTTTCG
>JBCCBF010000270.1:0-4053 GCA_039814445.1 Pseudomonadota bacterium | reverse complement strand
GCGGGTTGGTCACCTGGCTGAAATTCTGCCGGAAGAAGTGATGCAGGCCGCGGTAATGGTCCGATAGAACCGCAAGCGGCGTGTCATCACCCATGGACCCGACGGCTTCCTTGGCGTCTTCCACCATGGGGTGGAGGATCAACTCCATGTCTTCCATGGTCTGGCCATAGGCGGTTTGCCGTTGGCGCAGTTCTGAGCGGTCCATCTCTTGGGTTTCGGATTTCGCCGCCTTGGCGACCAGATCATCAAGTTCGGTGACGTTCTTCACCCACTCGCCAAACGGGCGGCGAGAGGCCAGCGCGTCTTTAATCTCCGTATCGTACCAAAGCTTACCTTCTTGCAGATCGATGGCGATCATCTCGCCGGGCCCGATGCGTCCCTTTTCCTTTACGCTGGTCTCATCGATCTTGACCATGCCGGTTTCAGACCCGATGACCAGCAAGCCATCGCCGGTGATGGTGTAGCGCATGGGGCGAAGGCCATTACGGTCCATGCCGCCCAAGATCCAGCGGCCATCATAAGCGGCCAGCGCTGCCGGGCCATCCCACGGCTCGATCACCGCGTTACAATAGCTGTAAAGCGCTACATGCTCGTCCGGCACCGTGTCCTTGGCCGAATACGCCTCAGGCACCAGCATGGTCTTCACCATGGGCGCGTCACGGCCCGCTCGGCACATCAGCTCAAACACAGCATCGAGGGCGGAGCTATCGGAACTGCCCGGCAAGATGACCGGCTTGAGCGCGTTTATGTGCCCGGCGAACCGGTCATGGCCCAACCGGGTTTCATGGGCTCGCATCCAATTAGCGTTGCCTTTAAGGGTGTTGATCTCACCATTATGGGCCAGCACGCGGAAGGGTTGGGCGAGGGACCAGGTGGGAAAGGTGTTAGTGGAGTATCGCTGGTGATAGAGCGCGAAATTGCTCTCAAACCGCTCATCGAGCAGGTCGGGATAGTAAACACTCAACTGTTCGGCCAGGAACATGCCTTTGTAGATGATCGACCGACAGGATAGGGAGCAGATGTAAAACTCGCTGACCCCCGCCTTGGCAACCGCGGTCTCTATCTTCCGGCGGATGATATAAAGATCGCGCTCGAAATCATCGGTGCTCACGCCATCGCGGTTGCCGATCATGATCTGTTCGATCTCAGGCCGGGTAGCCTTGGCCTTCTCGCCGATCACTTCGTTATTCACCGGCACCTGACGCCAGCCATAGATGCGGTAGCCGAACTCGAGAATCTCGGCTTCAACAATGGTGCGGCAGTGTTCTTGGGCGTCGTAATCGGTACGCGGTAAGAAGATCATGCCCACGGCCAGATCATCATCGGTGGGCTTTTGCCCGGACCGCGCCACTTGCTCGTGGAAAAACGCCTGGGGCACTTGCACATGGATGCCAGCGCCGTCACCGGTCTTGCCATCGGCATCCACCGCCCCGCGGTGATAGAGGACTTTTAAGGCTTCGATACCGGCGACCACCACATCACGCCGCGGCATGCCATCCAAGGCAGCGACGAAACCCACACCACAGGAGGAATGCTCATCCTCTGGGTTGTACACATGGGCATCGGCAAGCCGGCCAGTTTCCGCCGCCCATGCCTCGGGGGTCCAGGGTGCGGAATGCTGTTCTGCGCCCTTTAGCCGGTTTTCTCCAGATTGTTCAGCCGTGCGTATTTTTGATTGATACATCGGGTCTGCAAATCCTCACGTTTGCGGTCGATGTAACGGAACAATTTCGTTTTCACGCCATTAGTGGAGACGGGCTTAGCGATAAAATCATCTGCCCCGGCCCGTATGGCTTGGTTAACGCGCCATTCTTCGGGAAAACCGGTGATCACAAACAAACCAATCGTTTGTTCAGTAAACCGGCTATCACTGCGCACCAATCTCAGGAAATCACCCCCGTCGAGGGGCTCCATTTCCCAATCCACAAAGATGATATCAGGCACATTATAGCGCATTTGCTCAAACGCCATGGCGGCATCACTACTGGTTTTAACCTCACCAACACCGCAGCGGGTTAAAATGCCTTTGACCACTTCAAGCATGGCGGGTTCATCATCAATCACCAGTACTTTTAAGGGGCGCAAATCATAGCGTTCGATCGGTTCAGTCATAAGCTTCTCTCACTCATCATCAACAAATGGCCTACTGCCAGCTTGTTTGAGCATACGCCGATGACCTTAGCGTTCCGTTAATCGACCTCCGTTGTTTTTGGTCCAAGATAAACTGTGAAAACGACTGATTATTCAGCCGCCATGAGCGGCGGGCTATCCACCCGCGCTTTGTCCTTAAGATAGCGGTGCATGGAGGCGGCGGCATCGCGGCCATCGCGGATCCCCCAAACCACCAGTGACGCACCACGGACGATATCACCGGCGGCAAACACGCCATCCAGCTTGGTCATCATGGTGCTCCAGGACACCCCCACCGTGCCCCACCGGCTGACCGGTAAGCCAGGCTCACCGAACATGGTCGGCAGGTCTTCGGGATCAAAGCCCAGGGCCATAATCACCAAATCAGCGTCTGCGTTAAAATCCGACCCCGGCACGGGTTCTGGCTTTTGCCGCCCGGTCGCATCGGGCATGCCCAAATGCATACGCTGGGCGCGGACCGCTTTTACGTGATTATCACCAATCACGGCTTCAGGGGCGGCGAGCCATTCAAAATGCACGCCCTCTTCCTCGGCGTTTTTCACCTCGCGTTGTGACCCGGGCATGTTGGCCTTGTTGCGGCGATACATACAGGTGACCGCCTCAGCCCCCTGGCGGATGGCTGTGCGCACGCAATCCATGGCGGTATCGCCGCCGCCGATCACCACCACTTTTTTACCGGCAGCATCCAGGGTGCCATCATCAAAAGCCGTGACCGCGTCACCAAGACCCTTACGGTTCGAAGCGGTGAGATAATCAAGCGCTGGGGCGACACCGGCGAGGCCAATACCCGGCATAGGGGCTTCACGGGCCTTGTAAACGCCGGTTGCAATGAGCACGGCATCATGGCGCTCGCGCAACGCGGCTAAGGTCGCATCGCGGCCCACCTCATAATTCAAATGAAACTCAATCCCTTGGGCGATCAGCTGCTCGGTACGGCGCTCAACCACTGATTTCTCAAGCTTGAAATTGGGGATGCCATAAATCATCAAGCCGCCAACCCGGTCATAGCGGTCATAGACATGGACTTGGTAACCCTTGGCCCGCAATTGCTCGGCCGCGGCCAAGCCGGCTGGGCCCGCCCCAATAATACCGACACTTTGGTCGATCTCTTGACGCGGCAGCCGTGGCTTTACCCAATCATTTTCCCAAGCGGTCTCGGTGATATACTTCTCTACCGCCCCAATGGTCACCGACCCATGGGTCGATTGCTCAATCACGCAATTGCCCTCACACAACCGATCTTGCGGGCAAATTCGGCCACAAATCTCGGGGAAAGTGTTGGTGGATGCGGCCACCTCATAGGCTTCTTGCATGCGGCCCTCGGCGGTCAGCATGAGCCAATCGGGTATATTGTTATGCAAGGGGCAGTGCACTTGACAAAAAGGTACCCCGCATTGGGAGCAGCGATTGGCCTGTTCTTCAGCCTTTTCCGCGGCAAACTCACGGTAAATCTCACCGAAATCCTGGGCACGCTCATCGGAGGCGCGCTTTTGCGGCGTTTCTTGCTCGGTGGTTGTAAAGCCTAACATGCGCTTACTCATGTTATGCGGGACCTTTCAGTGGTGGCTATGCCGTTGGCTGGCGCGTTACCTGCGTTTTTTATGATCAAACCCATCGATGATGCGGTAATTTTAACGATGGTTTCGCCGTATACTGCGATAGATCAAACCAATAGGTCACAAAGTATGACATTAATTTGCTCGCCAACCACCAACAAATCAGAATCATTCTAAGAAGGCACGTTAAAAACGACTATTAATACCGAATTGCGACTAATAATCGGTATGCCATTTTTGCATGACCGTGGCATGACCCACTTGTTCCGCTGAACGATGAACCCCTGTGGATAGCTACCAGATCGGTATGCTGGACTTTTACTGGCGCTCTTGGCACTACCCCAAG
>JBCCBF010000286.1:0-3803 GCA_039814445.1 Pseudomonadota bacterium | reverse complement strand
TCCGCGGCAAAGGCCGCCTGCATGGCGTCAACAGTATCCAAAGCCACCGGTAAGGATTTATCCGTCCCGGCATATTTTAGATGCAAGCGCTTATGGCTGGTGATCTGGTCATCGGCGATCCCTTGATCACGCAATTCTTGGTGCGCCTCGGCGGCCAAGGCATTGGCAACAGCCACCACATGGTGCAGGCTATCGTTTGCCAGCGGGGCCTCAACCGACTTTTCGCGCAAGCAACGCAGATCGGCCAACCCCATCCCATAGGCAGACAAAACCCCGGCATAGGGGTGAAGGATAACGGTCTCTATACCCAGAGCATCAGCCACCAAACAGGCATGCTGGCCACCGGCACCACCAAAACTGTTCAGGGCATAACCGGTCACATCATGCCCGCGCTGTACCGACACCTGGCGAATGGCATGGGCCATATTATCAATGGCAATACGCAGGAAGCCCGCCGCCACTTCGGCAGGCGTGCGCTGACTGCCGGTCTGCTCGGCGATGTCAGCGGCCATGGCCGCAAACCGCCGGCGCACCACATCTGCATCCAAGGGTTGCTTGCCATCCAGACCAAAAACCCGGGGGAAAAAGCCAGGTTGCAACTTGCCCAACATCACGTTGCAATCGGTAACCGTGAGCGGTCCACCACGGCGATAGCTGGCGGGACCTGGATTGGCCCCCGCGCTGTCGGGCCCCACCCGGAACCGCCCGCCTTCGAAATGGCAGATGGAACCACCACCGGCGGCTACCGTATGAATGCTCATCATCGGTGCCCGCATACGCACCCCGGCCACCACAGTTTCAAAGGTTCGTTCGTAAGCGCCATCATAATGGGCCACATCGGTGGAGGTGCCGCCCATATCAAAGCTAATGATCCGGTCAAAATCGTAAGCGCGAGCGGTTTCCACCGCGCCCACAATGCCGCCCGCTGGGCCTGATAAAATACAGTCTTTACCCTGGAACCGGTCGGCATCCACCAACCCGCCATTGGATTGCATAAACATCAACCGTGGGGCAGCCTCGCCATCCGCGCGCTCCAACTGGCCCGCCACTTGATCCACATAGCGGCGCAGGATGGGCGAAAGATAGGCATCAACCACGGTGGTATCACCCCGCCCGACCAGCTTGATCAAGGCGCTGACCTCATGGCTCACCGAGATTTGGCCGAAACCTACCTCACGGGCGATGGCGGCTATTTTCTGCTCATGGTCCGGGAACCGGTAACTGTGCATCAGAACAATGGCGCAGGCATCAATCCCTTGCTTTTTGGTATCCTCCAAGCCCGCGCGTATGACCGCCTCATCCAGGGGCTCTAGCTCGGTACCATCGGCCATGATCCGGCCTGGCACCTCCAATACCTGGTGATACAACAAGGCCGGCAACGTAATCGCCAGATCAAAGATCCGCGGGCGCGCCTGATAGCCCAAACGCAAAGCATCTCGTAAACCCTGGGGGACAATCAACAAGACTGGCTCACCCTTACGCTCTAGCAAGGCGTTGGTGCCCACAGTGGTGCCCATTTTAACAGCGTCGATCTGATCAGCGGGGATATCCGCCTCCCGGGCCACACCAAGCAAATCAGCGATACCGCGGATCGCGGCGTCTTTATAGCGTTCGGGGTTTTCCGATAACAGCTTATGGGTTTTCAGGGTGCCATCGGGTTGGCGGGCGACGATATCGGTGAATGTACCGCCACGGTCGATCCAGAATTGCCATTTGGACATGGATACAAAACAGACTGCTAGAACGAAAACACAACCCGTCTGGTGTAGCGGTCAGGCGACCACACATCAAGAAGCCACGCACCAAACCGCCACCGATTAATAGGGCAAAACCACAAAGCTCAACCGATGGAAGCTCCGTTGGCCTGCCCCCACCCCATCGTTCGATGAGATCGTATATTGACCAGGTTGCAGCACCATGGCGCACCGGTATTGACCGGGTTGTTGCCGAGCGTTTGGTGCGGGGGCCGTGTTTTGACAGGCTTGGCCATTAACCCGAATGCCCGCACTGGGCGACAGGGTCATGCCGTTTTCGCCCCGCACCGGCCCAATGGCGGATTGGGCCACCAAAAAGGCGCGCTGGTTAACCGGAAATGACTGGCTGGTTACCTCAGCCCCGGTTTGGTTCAGCCCGCCATAATGCAGAGCGAGCGGCAGATTAATCGGCTGCCAGCTACGTTGCTGGCAGACCAGGATCTGGTTTTTGTTATCCAGAGACACCGCCAAGGACCGCTCCGGCGCGCAATTGGCCCCGGCGGCGGCCAGGGTATTATCCGATTGCACAGGCGCAGGCGCTGGACGCGCAGGCGCAGGCTGGAATGGAGCCGGCTGTGGGGCCGCTTGAGGCGGGGGCGATGCGGGCGCTTGCCGGCTTGGGGCGGGCTCAAAGGTAAAGCCGCCGCGGTCACGCCTGGCAAACAGATCCTGATTAAACGACCGGCCAAAACTACCGGTAAAGGATGGGCCGGTATCGGGCTCAAGGGCGGCTTCACGGCGCCCGGTTTGGCGGCTTTCGCGCTGGTAATTACCCAGCAGGCGATTGATACCACCGCCGCCGCCGATGGCCCCGAACTCATCCTCGGGCAGATCCTCGTACTCATCCACCCGGCTGGGAAGATTGACCTCGTAGGAGTTTACATACACCCCACCCCCTTGCCGGAAATAGGCAATCATGGCGAGGTTGCCGCGCTGGAGACGGTATTCCTGGGGCAAGGCGCTCAAGGGTATCTCCCAGCTTCCATAAGCTCCTGTTAACGCAGAACCATCAATCGATAGCGTGCCCGCCTCGGCCCCGGCGATGGAGACAATACGCCCGGCCTCGGTGGCCGATAAGGGCTTCCCCCCCGTGGTCACGGTCAATAATTCCAAGGTGGGGGTATCACCCGGCTGATCCGTTCGCCGCACCAACAACCGGTAGGATTGGCTGTAGGGGTTCGGCCGCAAGACGCCGTTTTGGATCATAAAATCAGGCACATAGCCTTCGGCCGCCATCAAGCCTGGCGGGATCTCTGTAACCCCACCGCGCGGGGTCTCGCCCACCATCTGCCCCAGAAAATCACGCATATACCGCCGCGCTGCGTAATGCACGATGCGATGTTGTTGGGCCGTGACCGCGGCTTTCTCATAGTCGAATTGGCTGATCTGTAAGGTGGTCACAATGGCCAAACCAGCTGCGATCACACCCACACTTAACAAGCCCTCAAGCAAGGTGAGGCCCTGTTGGCGAGAGCCACGGGTTCGTGAATGGTTTTTATCCTGACGCTTTGAGCGCCACCAGTTCTTCCACATCACATCAGTATTATGAGCCGTAATAGTAATAAGGGGTCGCTTTGATTGAGGCCACGTGACGGGCATCAACGGACAGGCCACCAGCCTTGCCCTACTATCCGTAGCATATTGGCACCGTTGATAGAATGCATGATGCGTCGTCGCCGCGGTTACGCCCAAGGGGCTTGGCCATCGGCGTGGATGCGGGCTATGGTTAAGAAGCGTATCTTTTGCTTCCTATAACAATGGAACACCATGGTTGGTTTTTTAGGCAAAGTAGCCATTGCCACCGCGGCATTTGCCGCAGCAGGGCCGCTCTCGTATCTTATCAAAAGCGCGTTAGATAGCGCGAAAGAGGCCATCGACGGCCCAGACACTGACACAAACCCCTTACGCGGTGCCGTACCACTTGATGATCTGAGCCAAGAGTACCAAGCGGCCTTCATTATCGGCACAATCTCGGGTAAACCCAAGTTGGGCATCAAAATCGGGAGCATGGGCAAGGACAAAAAGCAAACTCCCCCACAAGACGGCGGT
>JBCCBF010000126.1:0-7477 GCA_039814445.1 Pseudomonadota bacterium | reverse complement strand
GGGGGGTTTTTTGGCCCGGGGGGTTGGCACAATACGCTACCAAATGGGGTCCCACCCTTGGGGGGGGGGGGGGGTGCAGGGTTTTGTGGGGTTGTTGCGGTGGCGGGCGCGGGGGCGCCGCTCAACTCTAAGACAAAACGATGCCCCGCAATATCCACGAGGGGCTCGGCGAACACGGTGGCCACCGTCAGCGGGCCATAGCCGGTCAATTCCAAGCGCCATACCCCATCGGGTCGAGCAACCCAGCGATATTCTTGCACCGCGCCAGCCCCACGACCCACGGCCTGATTCGGCATCGCCAAGCCGTAACGGAAGTCAACTCTCAGCACCCCATCATCAGCCCCACGATCCAGGCTGTAAAGTGGCATCTCAGGCATGTTTAAGACCAGGCGGGTCAGCCCCTCCTCGGTCACGAAAACCGGGGTATAGTCTGGGTTTGCACGGCTTTGCCCCGGGGCCAGAACAGCCACCAGAACCCACAGCATAGCGAGCGCCATGAGCCAGCGCGATGCCGCTGCATAAAACCGGGTTGCGGATGGGGTCAGACTGAACATGAATTGATGGTGCGATGGTCTTGTCATGGGGTCAATGTCACAAGACTGTCATTAGGGAATTGTTCTTCTGGTCATGACCCGCTATGGTGCGTCTGCGACACTATGTTTGCTGTCGGTCAACCAAGCGTCAAACGCCTCGCAATGATCGTCGGTTTCAAACCGTTTAGTGCCATCGATCGACCCCGCTTGCCAAGTATCATGGCGGCTGGTCGGGCTGGCAATATACACAATGTTTCGTGTGATGGGATACTATCCCGTCAGGTACGGACCCCGCATTTGAGGTCGCGGGACCTGTCAAACACGAAATTGGTTTGTGCAACCGTCACATCATTATGAATGGCGTCACGCCCCAGGGACGACCCACAAAATTGCTTTTTGATGTAACGCTGGTTGCTAAGGCTGCCTAATGCCACAGAATTTCGGACATAAGCCCCGTACTATTTCGACGCTACCGGGCTCCCCGAACGCCAACTCTCTTTTCTTGCGTGCTGGCCGCTTTGACGCCGCCAGTCGCCGCTCACCCATCGCCGTAGCCCGGGGCCGATACATGCCCCGCACACGGTATGTCGATGGTCAACCGGCTGCGCATCAACATGACAATCCAATCAACTCTATCAATTGCGCGCTAACCGCTGCGTGTCGCCGCAGCCGTTTGCCAGCGCCTCAGGATCAATCGCATGACCAAACGCATGCTTATCGATGCGGCCCAGGAAGAGGAAGTCCGGGTCGCCCTTGTCGATGGGAACAAGCTCACTGAATATGATTTCGAGAGCCAAGCCCGCCAGCAATTAAAAGGTAACATCTACCTCGCTCGGATTACCCGGGTGGAACCGTCATTGCAGGCTGCTTTTGTTGAGTATGGTGGCAACCGCCACGGGTTCCTCGCCTTCTCAGAAATTCACCCGGACTATTATCAGATCCCGATCGCGGATCGTCAGGCCTTGCTTGAGGATGTAGCGCTTGAGGGTGAGGATCTGGACGATCTCGATCTCGATGATGGTGAGATTATTGATCAGGACCCCGATGATAATCTGGTCGATGAGGCCGATGACGCTGATGACAGCGATGCCGATGATGAAACCGATGCCGACGGTGACGCCGAGGATGATGACGCGGCCGCGGATGACATCACGGATAGCGATGATACGGATAGTGACGATCCCGACCTAGATGATGATGGCAAGACCATCGCGCACAGCATCGAGAGTGATGATGAGGATGCGGTCATCGAGTCCGATGTGGCGACCGCCGATAGCGACGAGGCCACGGATGAGGCTGCGGACAAGCCAAAGCCACGCCGTCGCCGTTCGCGCAGCAAAGCCGCCAAGACAACTGATGAGGCCGAAACCGCCAGCGCCGCCACTGCTGCCAGTGACGGTGATTCCGAGATGAGCGCCAAGGCGAAGCCCAAACGTGGGAAGAAGGCCAAGGATAGCGCTACCGCAAAGGATGAAGCGGCAGACAGCGATGGGGCGGCTGAGGATCAAACAGCCGACCAAGCGGACACAGCCGACAGCGTTGTAGCAGACAGTGATGCATCAGACAGCGCAGAGGCCGACGAAGCAGACACCGCTGAGGATGCGACCGAAGAAACGACCGAGGCTCGCGGTGACGATGAGGACAATAATGACAGCGATGACGACCACGATAACCGCCGCCGGGGCCGCCGGCGCGGGCGTGGGCGGGGTCGCCGCCGCGGTGGTCGCGGGTCACGCTCAGCCGATGCGGAAGGCCGTGATGGCGCTGATGACGATGACAGCGACGACGATGATGATTTTGAGCGCAAAGAGCGTGAGCAAAAGCGTCGCCGGACCCAACGCCTCTTGCGGAAATACAAAATACAAGAGGTGATCAAACGCCGGCAGATCATGCTGGTACAGGTCGCCAAGGAAGAGCGCGGGTCAAAGGGTGCAGCCCTCACGACTTACCTCTCCCTCGCCGGTCGCTATTGCGTTTTGATGCCGAACAGCCCCCGGGGCGGTGGCGTTAGCCGCAAGATCACCAATTTCAAAGATCGCAAGCGGATGAAGGACCTCATCGCGTCCTTGGAAGTGCCTGAGGGCATGTCCGTTATCCTACGCACCGCTGGGGTTGAGCGTACCAAAGCGGAAATCCGCCGGGATCTGGATTACTTGCTGCGGCAGTGGGACAGCATCCGTGAACTCACCCTCAAATCCCAAGCCCCTGCCCTGATCTATCAAGAAGGCGATCTGATCAAACGGGCCATGCGCGACATGTACACGCGCGATATCGATGAGGTGATGATCTCGGGCGAGAACGGTTACCGGAACGCCAAAGATTTCATGAAGATGCTGATGCCCAGCCACGCGCGGCGGATCCAGCAATATAAAGACGATATGCCGATCTTCTCCCGCTATCAGGTGGAGAGCCAGATCAATGATATTCACGAGCCCATCGTGCAGCTGCGTTCGGGTGGTTATTTGGTGATCAACCCGACTGAGGCGTTGGTGTCCATCGACATCAACTCCGGCCGTGCCACCAAAGAACGCCATATCGAAGAAACAGCACTCCGCACCAATTTGGAGGCAGCCGCCGAGATTGGTCGCCAGGTGCGCCTACGGGACCTGGCTGGCTTGGTGGTCATTGACTTCATCGATATGGAGGAAAACCGGAACAACGCCGCGGTTGAGCGTAAAATGAAAGAAGCCATGCGCGGGGATCGTGCGCGGGTGCAATTAGGCCGTATTTCTAATTTCGGCTTGTTAGAGTTTTCCCGCCAGCGTTTACGACCCAGCCTGATCGAAACCAGCTTTGAGCCCTGTGTTTACAGCCAAGGCACCGGTTTCCAACGAACCGTGGAAAGCTCGGCGTTGCAGGTGCTTCGGATGGCACAAGAAGAAGCCATTCGCACCAAAACCGATGCGCTGGAAATCGCCGTTGAACGGGCTGTTGCGCTTTATCTTTTGAACCAAAAACGCCGCCAACTCATTGCGCTTGAAGACCGCTTTGGCGTCAGCCTGAACGTAGTGGTGGATGAGGATCTAATCCGGCCCGCATGCCGGATTGAACGGGTTAAATCCGACGATCAACAAGGATCACGATATCGCCCCGTATCGGCCAGCCGATCCAACGCTGCTTTTGATGAAGAGAGCGATGAGGATGATGGCGATAATCGTCGCCGCCGGGGTCGTGGCCGCGGGCGTGGTCGGGGCCGCAATCGTGATCGTGATCGTGATGATGATCAACAGCGTGATGACCGCCATGAGGCAAGCGATGAGGATGGCGAGGATGGTGGCCGCCGCCGCCGACGTCGCCGCCGCGGCCGCCGCGGTCGTCGGTATGAGAGTGATGGCGAGAGCCATGAAGAAACCATCATCGACAATGAGGATGGCGATACCGCCACCGATGGCGGCGATACCGAAAACCGTGATACCGCTGGCCATGATGACGATGATGAGGGCGGTAACCGCCGTCGTCGACGCGGTCGCCGGGGTGGCCGTCGCCGTGGTGGTCGTCAGCATCAGGATGACGCCGTCGCCGCTGAGAGCGATACGGCCGATGATGAGGGCGCCGCGGACAGTACCGATACCGGGGACAATGGATCAGATGTAACGGCCGCGCCGGCTGATAGCGAAGGCGCTGGCGATGGTGATGACGAGCCGAAGCCAGCAAAACGCAGCCGCTCACGGCGTAAGCCAAAAGAGGCAGCGGCTGATGCATCCACCAGTGATGCCGTCAGTGAGCCCAACACAACGGATGAGGCAACCTCGGCGCCGAAGGTTGAAGAAAAAGCCGATAAGGCGTCTGAGACACCCAAAAAGGCCGCGTCAAAGGCGGATGAGAAACGTGAACCAGGCCCCGGTGAAACCGTGGTCATGGTGGGAGCCGATGCGACTAGCACTACGGAAGCTGCGCCGAAAAAATCCCGCGCGGGGTGGTGGAAGAAAGTGGTTTCCGCCGGTGACGAATAAAGATCGCGCACCACACCCGATCCAGACATAACAAAGGGGGCTAAAGAGCCCCCTTTTTCATGCCCTATCATGGCGCCAATCACTCTGGTTCAGTTGATCGGCTCTAGTTGATCAGCTCAGCCTTGTAATTAGCGCTTCAGCCAACCATCCAAACGATCACAGGCGCCCGATAAATCCGTGGCGGGTCCGGCAAATGATAGGCGGACATATTGGTTACCGCGTTCGGTATCAAAATCGATGCCTGGGGTCATAGCCACACCAATTTCATTGAGCATGCGCGCACAGAAATCCTGGCTGTCATTCGTGAACTTGCTGACATTGATGTAGAAATAGAACGCCCCTTCCGGCACCACAAAATCATCCATGCCAATTTTGGGCAGGCGCTCTAATAACAATCGTCGATTGGCCGAATATTCTGCGACACGACCATCAAGCTCATCAAAATGGTCAAAGATCTCCAGCGCCGCGTATTGCGACATGGCGGGCGCTGAGATGTAAAAGGATTGCGCCAGTTTCTCGATCGGCTCCACCAAATCAGGCGGCAGTATCATCCAGCCAATACGCCAGCCACTCAGGGCAAAGTACTTCGAAAAGCTATTGATGACCACGGCGTCCTGGGTGGTTTCCAGGGCGGAACTGGCCACCCCACCAAAGGTGATGCCGTGGTAAATCTCATCAGAGATCAGGCGCACATTATTGTCTTTGCACCAGTGAATTAATGTCTCGAATTCATCCGGGCGCAGCATGCCACCGGTGGGGTTGGCGGGACTGGCGAGGATCAAACCCACAATGGGCTTCTCCAACGCATCCAGCATCGCAACAGTGGGCTGATACTGGGTCTCGGCCGTACAGGGAATTTCTACTGGCTCCAGGCCTTGGGCGATCAAGATATTGCGATAGGCCGGGTAGCACGGCGTGGCTAAAGCAACCCGGTCACCAGGCTCGAAGGCGCACAGAAATGACAACACAAAGGCCGTTGATGAGCCCACCGTGATGGCAATCCGTTCAATCGGTATCTGCACATCATAGCGCGTGGCATAAAGCTCAGCGATCTTCTCCCGCAACGGGCGGATGCCTAAGGATTCCGTATAGGCGATCGGCTGATCTTTAAGGTAGGTGGTGAGGTTTTCCAGCGCCTGGGCAGGTGCGCCATCAAAAGGCTGACCGATTTCCAAATGCAGAATTTCGCGCCCTTCACTCTCAAGTGCCTTGGCTTGGCGCAAGGTCTGGAGCGCTAAAAAGGTTGGGACATCACCACGGTTAGCCACTTTCAAGGCCATAGGATTACTCCAAAAATTCTTTCGGTTGCGCCCCTGGCTAGCCTTTTCCACCCGATCAGATGATCCGTGATATGGGCCGCAAGAAAGCGTTATCTGGTGCTTTAGGTACCTGATTAAGGCCGGATCGCCAACCCGTTAATACCAGGCTCAACGGCCGCAGCACACAGGCGGTCACCATCATTATTGGCCCGGCTACAGCTCACCATCGACCGTCTCGGGGTGCCAACACCCACAGCACCCGTGCTGGCGCCCACTGTGGGGGTCAGCGCCGATACGTTACCTGGGGACGTGCGGTAACTGTCAAAGACGCTGGTAGCCGCCGCCAACACATCCCGCGGCAAATTATCAGACCCAGTCACCACCCCGGCCAAGCGCATTTCATTCACGTTACGATTAAGCATGAGGAACGGCCCCAAAATGCCGTCGCCTAAAACCATGCTGGTGGCAATACCGCGAGCTGGCCACAACCCGAAATCACGGGTCGGCTCACCAATCCCGAAGGCCATCCCCTGGGTCAGACCACAGGCCACCACCGTATCATCATCGCCTTTTACCACCACGGATGTGGCGGGTGGCACATCGCCAGGCAACCGGCTGGCGGCGGCCAGCTGACGGCTATCACCACCGCTGGCGAGGGCTTGGATCAATTGGCGTTCATCCGCCTGCCCCGCCATGAACAGATTATCGACCCCATCGACCACAGATGGCGCCTCCACCACCACCGGCTGCACCCCGGCAATGGCGGCGGGTTCCACGCCCATATCAAGGGCTAAACGCCGGCCAATCCGGCCACCATAAAACGCACCGGGGCCATCCTGACGCACGATGGCCAGGGCACCAGCCATCACGTCCCAGGGCAATTCCTGACCCACATTGGCCTCGGCACTGCCCCGCCAAATTGGGTTTTCGATCTGCGCCATGCGGCTGGCAAATTGATCCATATCGCGTCGCAGGCTGCGGCTGACCCGGCCATCAAATCGCGCGAGCCGCTCGGCGGGTATCACCAGCTGCTCAAACCGCAAGCGGCCATGGCGAGCATGCATCACAAACAAACCGCGCAACAAACCGGGGGCACCAAATTCGCTGGGGCTACCATCCGCCCGGCGCAAGGGCGTTGGCCGGAAATCAATCAGGCTCACCCCTTGTTGCCCGGCATCGTGGACCAGGCATACCCCGCCGCCCAACAACCCCGCCCGGGATGGTAAGGTGACCGTCAAGGCGAGGCTCATGGCGATGGCGGCGTCCACAGGATGCCCGCCCTGGGCCAGGATATCACGCCCGACCAAGGCGGCTTGTGGTTCATCGGCAATAACCGCCGCTTGTTCCCGTTGGGTGAATTCTTGATTTAAAGAGCCATCACCCCCAGCGCCGCAGGCGGTTAGCGTCACAGCACTCACCACCACCGCGCTCACTAGCGATAAAGTCCTGATGAGATCCGTCGGCATTGGTGGCAAGTACCGGGCATTATGCTTATGGTGGCGCATAGTGGTCTGACATCGCTTGGGATGCGTAAGCTGGCAGAGACCGGCAAATAGGTTTGAAACCATGATCTTTTCTAAACGCTTGGGTGACGGGCCATTCACAGGCCATGGCGGCAGAGCACGCCCATGGGCGTGTCGCTTGATGGTCTGGATCTTAATACTTGCCCTGTCGATAGGCCCCACACTGCCCTTTGGTCAAGCCCAAGCCCAAGGCCGACAGATACTTCGGG
>JBCCBF010000107.1:0-8319 GCA_039814445.1 Pseudomonadota bacterium | reverse complement strand
TGCCGTTATTATAGGCTGACAAATAGGTCATTTCCCGCGCGATAATATGGCAAGGCTGAGGCGTTCCAACGAGTCGCGCAAAGCCGTATTTTCAATCTTCTTTAAATCATCAGACAGCTCTTGCCGTTTGGCGGCACCCACATTTTTTTTGCGCGGCTTGGCGTTGGTGGGGCGAATCTGATGTTTTAGGGCGACTCGGCCAATGGCTTGCGGGTGACCCAGATAGTCATTTATCCGTGCCAATAATTGCGGTTCACCATGTTGCCACATGGGGGCAAAGCTCGCGCTGATTGACACATATAAAGTACCCGGCGCCTGGCCCTTGCCCGGGATAATCTTAAGCGGCGCTGTATGCTGGGCGAAATCACGGCCCACCACATCGGGCCAATGGTCCAGCAAATCAGCAAGCTGCATCGCTTTGCGGCCGACTGCTTTACGGTTGATCGGGCGCAAAACAGCGCCCAGGGGGCGCATGCGACCTGATCGCCGCTTTTGGTATGGTGGTGATGTGGTGCTTGGGGGGTGGCCCAACTTATTCAACCCATCTTACGATCGAGAGCGCGCGAGATATTGATTTCTTGTGCTCAGGCGCCCACCCTGAGTGATGTGATGACGACTTAAAAGCTATTCAATCGCAAACGCCCTGGGCGTGCAATTGAATGCCCTGTGATTTGTTTCACAATTTAGCGATGTTGTCGGTTTTAATAGCGAAACTTTATGGGTCTGCCCCCTGATGCCTCGATCTGCCGCCCGATTACCCGATGATCGCTTGCACAACGCTGTGTTGCCACCGCGTCAGGCGCTTTTGGCCTGGTATGATCGTAATAGGCGGCGGTTGCCATGGCGTGCCCTGCCGGGTGAAACGCCCGACGCTTACGCCGTATGGCTATCAGAGATTATGCTCCAGCAAACCACCGTGGCCACGGTTACCCCGCGTTACCAAAAGTTTTTGACCCGGTGGCCCACGGTTCAGGATTTGGCCGCCGCCCCCTTGGATGATGTGTTGGGGGAATGGGCCGGGCTGGGCTATTACGCAAGAGCGCGGAATTTACACGCCTGTGCCCAGGCCGTGGTGGATCGGTTTGGCGGCGTGTTTCCCGATAATCAGGATGATTTGGCGAGCCTGCCAGGGATTGGTGCTTATAGCTCCGCCTCGATCGCCGCGATTGCGTTTGACCGGCCGGCCAGTGTTGTTGACGGCAATGTGGAGCGCATTGTCGCCCGGCTCAACGCCATCGAAGACCCCATGCCATCATCGAAGCCTCTGCTCAAGGCCCTGGCGGCACCGCTGTTTTTAGGCGATGACCAAAGCCGGCCGGGCGATTTCGCCCAAGCCATGATGGATTTGGGGGCCACAATCTGTGTGCCGGCGCGCCCAAAATGTGACCGATGCCCCTGGCCGCAAGCGTGTCGTGGTCGTGCTCAAGGCATCGCCGAGACCCTGCCACGTAAAGTCAAGAAGACCGCAAAACCGCACCGCTATGGCTTGCATTATTGGGTGGTGAACTCAGCCGGTCAGGTCTTATTCCACCGGCGCCCTGATGATGGCTTACTGGGCGGTATGTTGGAGCTGCCTCATGATGGGTGGCGGCCAGCCCGCCGGAAGCCGGATTTTGCAGATCTGTTGTCAACCCAGCGCTGGTACGGTGGTGAGTGGCTGCTCTTGCCCGGTGAGGTCACGCACAGTTTCAGCCATTTTGATCTGACTGCCCGTATTGCGTTGCGCCCCGCCCATCACCCGCTGCAATCCGCTGATGACATCCCCTTACCTAAGGGCGATCCCGCCGGGGAGTGGCGCTGGGTGGCGGTTGATGAGTTTGGCCGTGCAGCCTTACCCAGCGTGACCGCCAAGATGGTACGCCACGCCATGACAGCCAGTGCCGAGCAAGCCGCATGATTAAGCGTATTATCCCTCACCTTATCCTGTGTTGCGTGCTGGTTTTGAGCACGAAACCAGCCCGGGCGGCAGAGCCGGTTGATGTGTTGTTGCTCATGGCCATTGATGCCTCGGCCAGTGTGACCCAAAAGGTGTTGGACAGCCAAATCGAAGGCCATGCGGCCGCCTTTCGTGATCCGTTGGTGCAATCGGCCCTGCGATCAGGCCCCCACGGGCAAATTGGGGTGGCCCTGATGCTTTGGTCGAACCCCACCGATACCAACTTGGCGATCCCCTGGCGGGTATTGCGGCAGCCTGAGGATGCGCGGCGGTTGGCACGGGATATTACCGCCTTACCACGCGATGAGAGGGCGGGTTCCACTGGTCTTGGGGCGGCATTGGTGGCGGGCGCCCGCCATATCCGACGCGCACCCTATCGCAGCTTGCGGCAAATCATTGATGTATCATCCAATGGCTTTAGCAATATCGGTCCCCGGCCGGAATTGATCAAACCTGATCTGTACGCCGCGGGCATCGAAGTGAACGCGATTGTGATTGTCGACGAATACACCTGGCTTGAACGGTATTTCTCAGAATCCGTGGTGACGGGCCCTGCGCCTTTTGTCATGCCTGCGGGCGGAATTGAGGATTATGCCGATGCGATCTTGCGAAAGCTAATCCGTGAATTATCCTATAGGCCATCAAGCCATGGGTTACGAACCCGCTCCTAAGAACAAGCCGGAATGCCCGTTATGAGCCGTATTGACGAAGACGATCTCGGCGAAGTCGAAAATCTTTCTTTGTTCGAGAAATACCCAGAGGCCTTCAAGCGGCTGAGTGTATTTTTCGGCATCATCCTAACGATTGCGATTGTGACCTCGCTGATCCTCAACCGACCTGCTGTGGCCGATTGCGACAATGGCCCTGTGCCTGTCTTGCACGAGGAATTCTGTCATGCGGATCTGTTTTGTATCCAGGAGCTTCGATCATCCCAATGCGTTGAATTTTGGGCTGAGAAGACCCCTTCTGCGGCCCATATTGGTGTCCAATTCGCCCCACATCCTCGTGGTTTAATTGGTGCTGTGGAACCGGGTTTTGTGGTGTTTCGTGACGCTACCCCTCGTCGTTTGAGCTTTTTTGAAATTCCCGAGGGCGCAGAAGAAGATGAATGGTCGCTGCATATGGATGTTTTGCCACAAATCTGGGGCGTGCCATCAGAGCCACTAGACCAGCCCTATCTGATGCCATTGCCGCCGAACCGCAGCTATAAAGTGGCACAAGCATCAGACCGCGTCCGTGATCATGAAGGTATGCAGCAATACGCCGTGGACTTCGAAGTATCAGCCGGCACCTCAGTGCGCGCCATGCGTGATGGATTTGTCGTCGGCATGCGCATGAATTCACGGGCTGGCGGCCCGCGAGCTGAAGCCCGTGGTCAAGCTAATTACATTTGGATTCAGCATTTGGATGGCACCGTCGCCACCTACCGTCACCTGCTGCGTGACAGCGCAAAAGTTGAGCTGGGTGATACGGTTATTGCTGGTCAGGATATCGCGCTAGCTGGATCAACCGGCTTTGTGGAAGGGCCAACCTTGCATGTGCATGTGTCCTCGCCACGCGCTGATGGCAATGGGTTTCGAACATTCCCGATGGAGTTTCAAACCACAGACGGGGTCACTGAACTCGAAACCTTTAAGATATACCGGCCCGCGCTTTAAGCCTCTGGGGCTTGGCGGCGGCGGGTGATTTCCACACCGGCGGCTTCGCAATCATCGAAGACGTCCAGTTTCTCGACCCGTACCATGATCTCCACAATAGCCGGGTGGTTGAGGCACATGCTGGCCAGGCGTTCAGCCATGGTTTCCACCAAATTGGTGTGCCCCATATCGGTCACCCGGTGGGCGGCATCGCGTAACAACTCATAGGACACAACACCGGCCAAATCATCCTGAGTGACCGGGCGATCTTCGACCAAGGCATTAATATTAAAACGAACCCGTTGGGTGCGGTTGCGCTCCTCGGGATAGGCACCGATTTCTGTCTCCAAAACCAGATCACGCAAGAACATCTGACGCCGGTTTTGGGCCGGTTCAGTCTTGGCATATCGGACCGTGTGCCCACCGGCACCAGCGGTATGGTCGGTCGGCGCGGCCTGGGGGGCAGCCTGGGGTGCGCTGGTAACTTTTGACAATAATGAAATCATGATGAGCGGGGCTTAGCATCCCGCTACCCCGAAGCCAAGTGCCGAATTATGGGTATGTCTGTTAAGCGGCGTTTTCGACCCGTGCCTCAAGCCAGCGGATCAGACCATCCCCGTCATCGTCACGCACAGCCCGGGCCACATGTTCACCGACAGCGGCCCCAAATTTATACCCATGGCCAGAGCAGGCTGAGACAACCCAGGTGTTGCCTTTACGGGCACCAAAAAACTTCTCATCAGCCGTAAAAGTATAGGCACAGCTGCGTACCCGCTCGATTTCGTATTGGTCTAGATCACGGAATACCGGGTGGAAATAATCCCGCAACGCTATGCCTTCAGCCTCGGTGGTTGCCTGATCGGTGCCGGCGGCGGCGGCTCGTTTATGTTTGCCCGCGCCAAATTTGAGGCCAGTGCCATCAACCGGCGGCAGGATATAGCCGTCCAGATCTGTGCCACCCGCGCTTAAAAACGCCGGGGCTTTGGACCAGGCTTCGCGCACAGCAGGCGGCGGCTTCAGGTAGACCACGGCCGTGCGGTAACTGGTGAGCGTTGCTTGAAAATCGGGGAGCAGCGCCCCGGTCCAGGCCCCAGCTGTCACAATCAGCTCATCAAATGCGACGCAGCCTTTTTCGGTGGTCACTTCTGCCCGGCTGCAATCAAGCCCAATTACAGGGCAATGGGTGTGGATGGTGGCGCCGTGTTTAATCAGCCATTGGGAAAGATCCTTGGCAATACGCTCACAGAACAATACCCCGCCATCATCGGCATAGGTGGCGTAATGAATGGCCTCTTGGTTCAGGTAAGGGAAGGCTTGGGCTGCGTCAGCTGGGGTGAAGCGCTGATAGGGGGTGCCCATGCGATCATAGCCATCCGTGTAGTAATCCGCTTCGTCCCCCGGCGCTTGGGATACACACAGAACGCCGGTCTGTCGGTAATGACGAACGCCTAAATCCTGCCAAAGCCGCTCCCAGGCGGCAAAACCATCTTCGATGGTGCGGGCATAGCCGTCAAAACTGCCATAGCCCCGCCGAATGATCCGGTGCTGGTCACCCGAGGCGGCAACAGGGTTAGGGATTGGCCCTTGCTCGAACAAGGTCACAGAATAGCCTGCCTTGGTCAGGGCCCATGCCGAAGACAAGCCAGCGATACCGCCACCAATGATGCCGATGCGTTTTGTTTGTGACATCGAGCGATGTCCTTAATGAAGCCCTAACTCGGTACGGATCTTTTGGCGCAGGACGTCGATGGGCGCTGATTGATTGCGCTGTTCTTCGTAATGCCAGAAGGTCCAACCATTACAGGCGGCAGCACCCTGAAGGGCAGCGCCTACCTGATGAATGGATCCTGTGATCTTACCATGCTGGTTTTCGGCGACCAATGTACCATCTGGGCGCACCCGCGCATGGTGGCGGCGGCGTTCATCAAAGATTACTTGACCCGGGCCAAGCAGACCGTGTTCCACCAACAATCCAAAGGGCACCCGCGGTGCTTGCCGTTTGCTCTCGAGCTTGAACAGGGAAGGATCATCCACGGCTTCGATCTGCGCGATCCGATCGAGGGCCACTTGGCGATAGCCTGTCTCCCGCTCAATGCCAATAAAATGACGACCAAGGCGCTTGGCGGCTGCACCCGTAGTACCGCTGCCAAAAAACGGGTCTAGGATCACATCCCCGGGATTGGTGGCGGCGAGGATTGCCCGGAACAACAAGGCTTCTGGTTTCTGGGTCGGATGGGCCTTTTTACCATCGCTATCTTTCAGCCGTTCATGACCACTACAGATGGGCAACAGCCAATCACTCCGCATTTGCAGATCATCATTCAGCCGCTTCATGGCCTCGTAATTGAACGTGTATTTTGCATCGGGCCCGGTGGATGCCCAGATCATGGTCTCATGGGCATTGGTGAAGCGGCGGCCGCGAAAGTTTGGCATCGGGTTGGTTTTGCGCCAGATCACGTCGTTCAAGATCCAATAGCCAATGTCTTGCAGCGAGGCGCCTACGCGAAAGATGTTGTGATAGCTGCCGATCACCCACAGGGTGCCGTTGGGCTTTAACACCCGTTTGGCGGCGGTAAGCCATTCGGTGGTAAAGCGATCATAAGCGGCTAAATCATCGAACCGGTCCCAGGCCTCATCAACCCCATCAACCCGGCTGTGATCAGGACGCGCCAGCTCACCACGCAGTTGTAAATTATAGGGCGGGTCAGCAAACACCATATCCACTGATTGGGCAGGCATGGCGTTCATGGCGTCAATGCAATCGCCGAGTGCTATCTGGTCCAACCAGGGGGTGAGAGCCGTTCGTGTCGCTGCATTCGATGCGGGCGTATCTTTTTGGGTACGTTTGCCTGCTGGCTTCTTGGTCGCCTTCCCCATCTTTCGAAAACCTTTAAAATTGTGCCCCTAAGTGGCTGAATCTTCGAATAAGTGTGGGGTATGGTCAAGCGTACTGGTCTCGATTCGCTGTCGATTCGTTTGGGTGATTCAAATCTGCCGCACTGGTTGTCCCACGAGTGGCCGCATGGGTAGCCTTAGCGACAGCCGGCAAAACTGCGGCGGTGATGGGGCGTGAGGCCCAGTTGGGCGATGGCCGTCCGATGTTCGGCGGTGCCATAGCCGGCGTTGCGATCCCAACCATAGCCAGGATGCTCCATGGCCAGCTGCGCCATGGTGCGATCGCGCAATACTTTTGCCATGATTGAGGCCGCGGCGATTGACAGGGATTTGCTATCGCCTTTGATGATGGGGGTACCGCGGCAAGGCAGGTTTGGTGGCACCTTATTACCATCGATGAGCGCATAATCAGGCCGGGTGGGAAGGGCCTCTACGGCCTTTACCATCGCGGCAAAGGTGGCTTGCAGGATGTTAATTCGATCAATTTCATCGGGCGGGATGATGCCAATACCGTGGGGGACGCTGTCCACTAAAGACGGAAAGATCGCCTCGCGCTGTTTGGCCGATATCTTTTTGCTATCGTTCAAGCGGGATAATAGGGACAGGGGCAGGTCAGGGCGCCCGTCACGGTCCACGGGGATGATGACCGCTGCGGCCATCACCGGGCCGGCGAGGGGGCCGCGCCCCACTTCATCCACCCCACAGATGATATGGGCGCCGCCCAGGCGCGCTTGTTGCTCAAACAGAAAGTCGGGCATCGGCGGCTTTAGGCCTGTTTGGCGATCGCATGATCAGGGTATTTGTCGAGCCATTGATCCCACGGTGGCTCCCCTTTGAAATGCTCCACCATGAAATCAATGAAACTGCGAACCTTAGCGGTCAGATATCGGTTATGGGGGTAGATCAGGTGGATATTGATTTCCGTCGGCGTGTAATCGGTTAACACCGGTACCAAATCCCCGCGTTCAATGTCTCCGCCCACAATAAAGGTTGGTTCTAACACCAGGCCATGGCCGCCAATTGCCGCGAGCCGCAGTACATCCCCATTATTGGCCTGTAAGGACCCACCCACGCGTACCGAATGCCCGGCGCCATCTTGATCAATAAACCGCCATTCATTCAGTTTCGGCGATAGGGTATAAAGCAGGCAATTATGCTTGGTCAGCTCGCGCAAGGTTTGCGGGGCCCCGTGTTTCTCCAAATAGCTGGGGGCTGCGCATAGCACCCGCCGGCACACGCTTATTTTGCGGGCGATCAGGCTGGAATCAGCCAACTCACCAATGCGAATCGCCACGTCATAGCCCTCTTCGACCAAATCGACGATCCGGTCATTGAGCGAAAGATCGATCATCACATCGGGATATTCCGCTTTGAAATCCGTAAGGGCTTCCGCCAGATGCTGCGCCCCAAAGGACATGGGCGCGTTGATTTTAAGCGTGCCTTTTGGGGCGTGGTGCAGATCACCGACAACCCGCTCGGCTTCCTCCACATCGTTCAGCACGGTTTGACAGCGTTCGTAATAGGCGGTGCCAACCTCAGTCAGCGAGACGGTGCGGGTGGTGCGGTTCAGCAGCCGGGCGCCCAGCCGTTCTTCCAGGGCTTGGATATGCTTGGAGACCATGGCGCGCGACAGCCCCATATGCCGGGCGGCCCCGGCGAAGCTGCCCTGGTCCACCACTTGGACAAACACTTCCATACTGATTAAGCGATCCATTGGGACCTCGGTTATTGTTTTTTGTCAGTAGACAATAAGTTAAAAATTATGGGGATTATAGTTTTTAAATTCAGGGGCTATCTTGTTTTCAAGACAGTGAGGCAGCCAAAAGGCGCCATCATCAGAAAACATAAAGG
>JBCCBF010000295.1:0-3675 GCA_039814445.1 Pseudomonadota bacterium | reverse complement strand
TGCCGGTTGATTTTAGGTCCAGGTGAACACGAACCGCCTGACGGTTGGTTTCACAAACAATATCACAGGCCGCTAAAGCTGATCGCACATCGCGTTGACGCATTATTGTTCCTTCATCGTCTGACTTCTTGAATTATTTGAAAACAAACGGAAGAAATTACCGAATAAGTTTTAAGAAAAATGAGTTCTGTGTATGCGATACGCGATAAATGACGGTATTGCTTGCAAGAAAGTAAGCTAGATGAGTTGCTTTACGTTAACGTAACAAGGTTAGGACCCCGTGAAGTTAACGCAAGCGACCGGCATACTTGCTGATTTACAGATGAATTTTGACGATGGTTGGACGCCGCTAACGGCATCAGAAATGACCGCGATTTGGCCGGTTATTCAAGACTGCTTGGGCACCCGTGCTGGCGATCTCACAAAAATAAAAATCGCCGAACAACCGCTAAGCTTTATCCCCGGCGCCCGATTTTTCCGACTTCGCCAACGGCGCGGCATGGGACAGACAACCCGCTACATGATCCAACTGGCCAATGGCGTGAGCCTGGCCGTGCATTACAGCCCACGGATTATTGACGAGCTGAGAGAACAACAGGCCCTTCAGGTTACCGATGCGGTTCTGGGTGATTACATTGCGTTTTATTGGCGGTTTACGGCCCATGGCCGCCCCGCTCGGATCATTGATCACGACCAAAACCTGGCCACCCAACAGACCAGCAAGGGGATCCTGGCCACTGGTGATTGGCACGAGCATGGCCAATCGATGCCGCTTGAGGCCATCATCGCAGCCGATGGCCATATTACCTTCACCGCCGATGATATGAGCCTCGATGCGCCACCGCGGCATCTACAATGAGAGCCGCAACAGCGGCTGGCTTAGACCAGCAAATGGGTGTCGGTTCGCCCCGCCAGCGACAGGCTCGCAAGCCTAACAAGGTTAAAGGGCATCCGCGACGCTCATCATCAAAGCCGACCAGAAAATCAGCATCATCCCAAGGCAAACCGAGGGTCGATCTCAGCCGGTATTTCGAGATTGAATACGCCGATCTGGCTGAGTACGGCGATGGCGAGTACGAGCTCGATGAGCTGAAAAGCGTATTCAGCGCGGCCCTAAACACCCTGGGTGAAAGCGATAGTTTCGTACAAATGATGCGGGAAACAGGACGCCAGCCCTTCACGGTGATATTCGATGACACCATGGAAGAATACGGCGCCATCGATCCCGATGATCGCGTCATCTACCTGTCCAGCCATGCGCCGCCTGAGCAAATAATCGCCACCCTGGCCCATGAAATCCGCCACGCCCATCAGTATAAAAACGCCATGGGAACAGCCCAGGTCGATCGGCTTAAAAAGCGTGATTTCATCGTATGGAATTTGTTGATAGAAGCTGACGCGGCCTCGACAGAAGCCCAGGTATTGGCCGAGATTGGCCATACCCCGTTGGGTAAGAAAGCCAAACAACATTCGGCCGACATGCCCTATTACGGCCCGGTACACTCAGCCTTTAACCGGGTGGCGGCAAAGGACCCCAAAGCGGTCAGCGACGGTCGCGCCCAACTAGCTGCGTTTAAACGCTATTTCCGTACAAAACTCGTGGATATTTATAAAACCGGGTTCACTGAATATTACCGGGAGTTGCGGGCCGATGGGGTGATGGCCGACAAACACATTCCCGACCACGCTGCCAAAGCATTGGGCTGGCATCGCACCGGCGGAAACTACCTGGACCAAGACGCCAAACTCGCCAACAGAACGGGCACGTCACTACGCCGCAACCCGGCCTTTTTCGGGCGCACAAAGCGGAAGCGGAAAGGACGCAATCAGCAGCTTATTGATCCCCGTCGTGTTTGCATAACCGAGCGTTGTGATGCGATGGATCTACCACGATTTGCGCAACCGCAAAGGCCCCAAGGTCACGAGGGACCGGCTTTACGGCCGTTCTAGGCTGTCACCTCGGCACCCCCGGGGTCACTGGCGCTTATCAACCTGGTTGCTGTGAAGCGATAGACCGGGTAGCACCAACCTCAACCCTATTATCCGCTGCCCCGTCACCGCCAATGCCAGCCCCACCGCCTATCCTCACCGCCGATGCTATGATGGCCGCGCTAAAAGATCGCCCGGCGGTCTTAGACAAGCTGGGCCCCGACACTGCCCAATGGACGATCACAGAAGTCAGTGACGGCAACATGAACGCGGTTTTCCGTGTGCAACAGGGTGCACAATCGGTGATTGCGAAACACGCCCCACCCTTCATCCGCGTGATCGGCAAAAGCTGGCCCTTCCCACAAGAGCGCATCCATCACGAACACGCCGCCCTGAACCATCACCAACGACTATGCCCGGATTACGTACCGCAGATTATCGACTTTAATGCTGATCAGGCCTTATTGGTCACGGAGGATTTCCGTACCCTTACCATCGCAAGGCGAGCTTTTATCAACGGTCAAAGCCTGCCAAATTTTGCCGACCAGCTCAGTGATTATTTAGCCCGCAGCCTATTTTTCACCTCTGATTTCGCCCTGCCGACCACCGAAAAGAAAGCCCTGATCGGTGAGTTCATCGGTAACGCTGAGTTATGCGCCACAACCGAGGCTGTGATCTTCAACGGCCCCTACTGGCCCGCGCCGTTGAACCGGCATACCCATGGGCTAGAAGCACAAGTCGCGCGGATCAGACAAGACGAAGAATGGCACCTGGCCACCGCCGCACTAAACGAGGTTTTTCGTACCAAAACCG
Source organism: Pseudomonadota bacterium (assembly GCA_039814445.1). GTDB lineage: Bacteria > Pseudomonadota > Alphaproteobacteria > TMED2 > TMED2 > TMED2. The sequence continues at coordinate 933 of JBCCBF010000295.1, read as the reverse complement.
AGGCCTTGATCCATGGTGACCTGCATACCGGGTCGATTATGGTGGATGCTGAGACCACCAAAATTATTGACGGGGAATGGGCATTTCACGGCCCCATGGGTTTTGATCTGGGGGCGGTGATTGGCAATCTGTTGATCGCTTATGCAAGCCAAGCTGGGCACGCAGAACAGCCCGGTAGCGCCCCCCTCGATCGCGCCGCATACGCCGCCTGGCTGTTAACCGTGATTGAGGCACTCTGGACCCAATTTTGTCAAAAATTCCGGGCATTTGCCCATGAGAAGCGGGACCAGCGCGATGATGCGTTGCTTACTCCTAAACTGTTTGATCGGGCCGCTGTTGACCGCTACCTGGACCAGTTTTTCGCTGGGCTATTAAAAGACACGGCTGGTTTTGCCGGGGCAAAGATGACCCGACGTATTATCGGCATATCCCATGTGGAGGATTTTGAAGACATCAGCGATGAAACAAGGCGGGCGCGTTGTGAAACCCACGCCCTTGCCATCGCACGCCAGCTGGTGGTGAACCGCGACGACATTGAGACCATCACCGATCTAACCGCCGCCGCCAAGCGATTGGTTTAGCCACCCCACAAGCCGCTTGATCGACCAGGATAGACGACGCCCTTGTTGTATAGATGAGCAGACGAGCAACAGGTGCCATGGGAAGAACAGCGTTTGTGCTGGAACACATTGGAAATACTGCACAAGAAACGGTAAGCTTCGCAATATAACCGGTTAATGCAGGATCAGAATGTCCCGGGAATATGACCTAAAAGGGGTCCGCGTTTTAGTGGCCGAAGACAGCGACTTCATGCGATCGCTAATCACTGACGTGCTTAGCGAGCTGTCGGTTGGTGATGTCATTGCCGTCAATAATGGCGAACAAGCCCAAGCGGAAATCAACAAAACGGCGGTGGGCGATATCAGTGTGCCG
>JBCCBF010000032.1:0-14460 GCA_039814445.1 Pseudomonadota bacterium | reverse complement strand
GGGTTGGCAATTGGCCCCAGGAGGTTGAAGATCGTGCGAATGCCCATCTCTTTGCGCGTGGGCACCACATGGCGCATGGCGGCGTGGTGCTTTGGTGCCATCAGAAACCCAATGCCATGATCATTTAGGCCCCGTTCAACCACCGCGGGCTCTGTCATCACATTGACCCCCAGCGCTTCTAACACATCGGCCGCACCGCTTTTTGATGAGGCGGCGCGATTGCCGTGTTTCGCCACAGGCACGCCACAGGCTGCCACCACAAACGCCACGGCTGTCGACACATTCAGCGTGCCTTGGCCATCACCGCCGGTGCCGCAGGTGTCAATGGCGCCGGTGGGGGCTTGGATTGTGGCGGCTTTCTCGCGCATGGAACGCGCGGCACCGGTAATCTCATTAACGGTTTCGCCGCGCACCCGTAACCCCATCAAAAACGCCCCCAGCTGGGATGGCGTGGCCACACCGGCCATGATGATATCAAACGCCTCATTCGCCTGGGTTTCACTGAGGCTCTGGCCCTCGCTTAACAAGGCTAAATAAGGCTGGAGTGCCTGTGGGGATTGGTTCTCTTGTGCTGACATGGGGTTAGTGTTGCATGGGTTAGTATGGCAAGGGGCTAGTGTTGGCTTGATGCATGGTGAGTCGCCAAATCTTTAAAATTGGAGAAGAGTTGGCGGCCATGCTCGGTGGCAATGCTTTCTGGGTGGAATTGAACACCAAATAGGGGCAGGTCCTGATGTTGGTAGCCCATGATCAAATGATCATCATCACTGCGCGCGGTGATGCTAAGGGTATTGGGTGAGGTGGCGGCATCCACCACCAGAGAATGGTACCGCGTGGCTTTAAACGGGCTGGGTAAGCCTTTGAACAAACCATCATTTCCATGGCTTACATCGCTGGTCTTGCCGTGTTTCGGGGTGGGCGCGCGCACCACCTCACCGCCAAACACCTGGCCAATCGCTTGATGGCCCAGGCAAACGCCTAGCAACGGACGCTGGGTCTTGGCGGCGGCTTCAATCAGCTCGAGACAAATACCCGCGCGATCCGGATCGCAGGGACCCGGGGAAATCACAATGCCATCGGCCTCAATGGCCATGGCTTCATCCACGCTTAGGGCGTTGTTTCGGTGCACGTCTGCATGGATCCCCACATCGCCCATCACATGGACCAAATTGTAGGTGAAGCTGTCAAAATTATCGATGAGCAAGACGCGCATATGCTGTGGCCCGTGGCTGCAAGTTGGTGACGTTCCGATATAGCAACGCGCTGGCCTGATTACCACTAGCCAATGGGTTCGCTCGCCAATCCTTTCGATGCCTCCGGTCAAATAGATAGCACCGGTCAAAGTGCCATAGGGGGGCAGGGGCGCCATGCAGTGTCATGGGTGATTCGACGGTTTTGCCCTTGAGCCACGCTTAAATATCACCCTACCCAGGGCCTTGGTCGGGAATGCTAGAGTCGCGGGCGAGTCATCCTTGAACCTTTTTAAAATGGCGGTAACCCTTACTCATCAAGTAATCTAGCCCCCGTGATGTGGATTGTTACCCATGCCGTTTGACGCGCGTTACACCCCGGCGAATAAAGCTGTCATTTTTGCTGCCATGGCGGTGGCCGTAAGCCCATTGATGGCGCTGGGCGGCTTGCACATGCTGGGCAGTGGCGTGATTGCCCAGGGCAGTGCAGTTGAACGATGGGCCCGGAGTGCGCTCACCATCACGGCCGCGTCAGTTCCCTCATCACCCGACATTATCGCCTACCGGGTGACCTCGCCAATTACCGGCGTAAGCCCAGGCCAGGCCCTGGCGCGGTTGCCATCGACGCACCATCAATTGGCCGACCCCTTGGTTCAGCTGCGTGATGCTGCCACCGCCGAGCAACAGCAGCCAAGCCAGAATGGCGCCCCGGCCACAGCCGCAGCTAGTCCCAGCCAGGGCAAAGTGGTTGATGAGACCGCTGATCAGCAAGATATCGCAGTCTTAAGCGCCAAACCGGTCATGCCTGATGGTACGGCAGACATTGTGGCGGACCCTGATCAGCGGCCAGTGTTTGCCAATCGCATTGATAATATCACCACGGGCACTGATCAGGCGCTAACCACTGCGCAAATTACCGCCCCAGCCAACGCGCCGGCCATTACCCGAAGTGCCGTGGAAACTCTTGGCCTGGTGCCGCCACCGCCGGTGATCGCTGGTAGCGCTGGCGATATGGCCCTGATCAACCCAGGCTTGCCGGGCAACGAGATAGCCCAGCCCGCCTGGCTGAAACACGCTGTGTCCGTGGATATCAATACCGACCGCCCCAAAATCGCCGTGGTTATTGATGATCTGGGCTTGAGCCGAAGCCGCACGCAAGCAACGGTCGATTTACCTGGCCCGTTAACCATGGCGTTTCTGCCCTATGCCAACAATTTGGTGGAACAAACCCGCGCGGCCAGTTGGGCGGGGCATGAGCTGATGCTCCACATGCCCATGCAGCCCTTGAGCGATAGCCAAGATCCGGGTCCACGCGCTCTGCGTACTGATTTGTCAGAGGCTGAGATGTTACGCCGGTTGCGCACAGCGCTGTCTAGCTTTGACGGTTATGTAGGGATCAACAATCATATGGGCAGCAAGTTTACCAGCAATACCAAAGGCATGCTGGTCGTTCTTCAAGAGCTAAAGCGGCGTGATCTGATGTTTTTGGATTCCCAAACCAGCGGCAATAGCGTGGCCGGTGACTTGGCTGAAAGCCTTGGTATGCCGAACGCCAAGCGCAGCGTGTTTATTGATCACGAGCAAGACGCGGTGTCGGTGAAAAGGGCGCTGAACCAGCTTGAGGTGACCGCACGTCATTTTGGGGTGGCTGTGGGAATTGGCCATCCGCACCGGGTGACGATTGATGCTTTGGCTGAGTGGTTGCCGGGTCTGGACCAGCGTGGCTTTGATTTGGTGCCAATATCAGCGGTGGCGAAGTTGCGCATGGGCTGGGAAACACCGTCTCAGGTGGCAACCAGGTAGCCTAGACGGCCCATCACGCCCAGAACATCAGATGCCACCGGTGGTACCCCCTATCATCCAGACTAAAAGACTGAATCTGCGGCCACTCGAGGAAAACGATTTGGGCGATGTGGTGCGGATCGTGGGCGATTACGCAGTATCACAATGGCTGGTGCCAGTACCCCATCCCTATACGCGGGATAATGCCGATCAATTCTTTGCCGCGGTCCAAACCGGCGATCTTGGTTTTATTTGGGCTTTGGTGCTGGATGGCCGATTTGTTGGGCTTATTGGCGCTGGCCCGGCTTTGGGTTACTGGCTTTGTCCATCGGTTTGGGGGCTGGGGCTGATGACCGAGGCGGCCCAGGCAGTGGTCGATGCTTTTTTCCACCACACCAACGAACCCGCTCTCTCATCCAGCTATTTCGTGGGCAATCACGGATCGGCCCAAGTGCTGAAGCGTATTGGTTTCTTGGATCAAGGCCCCGGCCAAAGCTTTAGCCAAGCCCAGAACAAATCTGTACCAACCCGCGAGATGCTCTTAACCCGCGCCCGGTGGGTGGCGTTAACGGCTAGCGAGGCTTAAGGCTTCGTCTGCGGCTCGGAATAGGGCTTTCGCTTTGTTGACCGTCTCTTCGTGCTCTTTCGCCGAGTCACTATCAGCGACGACACCGGCGCCTGCTTGCACATACATGGTGCCGTCTTTGACCACGGCGGTGCGCAGCGCGATACAATTATCCATGCTGCCATCGGCACCAAAATACCCCACACAGCCAGCATAGATCCCGCGCTTACTGGCTTCGATCTCATCGATGATTTCCATGGCCCTGACTTTTGGCGCACCACTCACCGTACCGGCCGGAAACCCAGCCATGAGGGCATCGAACGGATCGCAATCATCACGCAGATCGCCATCCACATTGGACACAATGTGCATCACATGGGAATAGCGTTCGATCTGGAATTGTTCGGTCACCTCGACACTGCCCAGCTTGGCCACCCGGCCAACATCATTCCGGCCTAGATCCAACAACATGAGGTGTTCGGCGATCTCTTTTGGGTCGGCCAGCAAATCTTCGGCCAGGGCGGTGTCTTCCTTGCTGTCAGCGCCGCGGGGGCGGGTGCCGGCGAGGGGACGGATGGTCACTTTACCATCGCGTACCCGGACCAAGATCTCAGGGCTAGAGCCCACTACGCTAAACCCATCGAAATTGACGAAGAACAAGAACGGCGAGGGGTTTAAGCGGCGTAAGGCCCGGTACAGGGCAAAGGGCGGTAAGGGAAAGGGCCGTGAAAAACGCTGGGCGGGTACAATCTGGAAGGCATCACCAGCCAGGATATACTCCTTCGCCTTATCCACCGCCGCCATGTAGTCGTTTGGCGTCATATTGGATTGGGGGTCGCCTGTGGGCACGGTTTCCTTTGGCACGCTCGGGGCCACGGGCACCGTGCGGTTGAGGGCTTGCAACGCATCGTTTAAGCGTTGGGCCCCGGCCTGGTACGCGGCCTCGGCATCCATGGTGTCGGTGGGCCGCACGGGTGTGGCCAGGGTGATGGTCCGCTCGATATTGTCGAAAACAGCAATCAAGGTGGGGCGCATTAGCACCGCATCGGCCAGGTTTAGATCATCAGCGTTATCAGCGGGAATTTCTTCCACCAACCGCACCATGTCATAGCCCAAATAGCCAAACAGCCCGCCCACTGCCATGGGTGGGATCGCCGGATCGGGCGCCAGGCGGCTTTCCGCCATCAAAGCGCGCAGGCTGTTCAGGGTGGGCTTATCATCGGCCACAAACTCATCGGAGCCCAAATGGGGCGCACGGTTGATCGCGGGCTTGAGGTCCCGCGCTTGCCAGATCAGGTCTGGCCGCCAGGCAATGATCGAATAGCGACCGATATTGGCACCGCCCTCAACAGATTCCAGCAGACAGCTGTAAGGCTGGCTATCGGCCAGTTTCAGATAGGCTGAAACAGGGGTTTCCAAATCAGCAATCAGCCGCGTCCACATCAGACAAGCCTCTGGCTGATCCGCGTTATACTGACGGGAAAAGACCGTGAAATCAGGGTGTATGGTCACAAGAGGGGTCCTTGAGGGGCCAGGCCAGGCGCTAGTATGGGTGATCGAGCCTAATCATAGGGAGCCGCCGTACAAGCCCTGTTCCCTATATGCTTAAGGGCGGATGCCGATAGGCTTTACCATTGATGCTTAGTGACCGCCATAGTGACCCTGGTTTTGATAATCCTGCGGGTTATGGAAGTAGTCGATCACGCTGTAGTTAATCCGCGCGGGGTAGCGTTGATCGAGCATCAGCTGATATTGCGAGAGAATATCGAAGGTGATGCTCTCTTTCAGATTATCAGCCAGCAACAAGGAGGTGGCAGGCGCCACATCTTGGCTGTCGGTGCCCTCTAAGCGCACCACGTACCATACATTGCCAATACGTAAACGATCGGCATCGCCGACGCTCTCCAAATCAAAGATGGTGCGGATCAGCGCCGGGAAGACAACGGTGTTTTCCTCGGCATTGCGGCGGCTCAACCCGGTCTGTGTAAAGATATCCTCATCACTCAGCTCAATCCCTGTGGTGCTCGCGGCCTCTTGCCAGGTGGCGCCATTGGCCACGGCATCGGTCATGGTGGCTGCGGCTTCTGACGCCATGCGGCGTCGGGCTGTGGTTGCCCAAATGGCGGTCAGTTGTTCCCGGGCCTCATCCAGCGTTTGGGTTGAGGCTTCGGTTACGCCATCAAGCCGAACCGCCACATAGCCATTATTGCTGATTTCCAACAGCGGGCTGGTTTCACCAATCTCCAGGTAAAACGCTTCGTCGGCCACGAGCGTCATATCAATGCCGGTGGGCTGTTCGACGCCGCCTTGCAGTTCGCCATCCTCACCAATACCGGGCAGGGTGCGTACGTCGAGGCCAAATTCTTCGGCGATGTCCTCAAGGGTGCGGCCAGCCACGAGGGCTTGATCGATATCGGTGCTGAAATCAAACAAGGCATCGGCGGCGTTGCGCCGTTGTAGTTGTTCCCTCAAGCCAGTGCGCACATTGTTCAAGGGCTGTATCCCTTCGTCACGCACCCCTGTGAGGCGGACCACAAAGGTCCCAAGATCTGTTTCGATCGCGTCAGAAATCTCACCCACATCCATGGCGAACACCACATCGGCCAATTCGGGCAACAAGGCATCTTGTTCAGCCCATTCAACCTCAATGACCGGCATGTTTAGTTCGGGCAGGTTCTCCTGGACGATGGTTTCAAAGCTCTCATCGCTATCGGCAAAGCCTGCAAGGATGTCTGCTTGGTCCAGGCTGTCGATAAGGATTTGATCGAATTGTCGTTGGGCGCCCACTCGGAAATTGTCAATTTGCCGGTTGTATTCGGCGAGGATGTCTTCCTCGCTCACTGTGACGCGATCTGCCACATCGGGCGGGCCAAAACGCATATAACTAACCGTGCGCCGCTCGGGCGTTTCAAAGGCGGCTAGATTGTCCTCATAGAGCGTGGCGAGCTCATCATCGCTGGGTTCGGTGTCCATGGACACCGTTGTCTCATTCACCCGAACAAAGGACACATCGCGGGTGCGGGCCTCAAAAGCGGCCAGCAAATCCACCATGATATTGGGGGCCTGTACACCGCTGATCACCGCTTGGCTCATCTGGCCTCGGGATAAATCAACCTTGGTTTCCTCGGCGTAAATCTCGGGGGTGATGCCAGCCTGATAGACGATGAAGTTAAACCGCTCCCGATCAAAATTCCCGTCTTCATCTTGGAACGCCTCGGTGTTCCGAATGATCGTGGCGAGGGATTCGTCGGTGATGCGGATTTCAGAATCCTTTGCCGCTTGCTGCATTTGCCGGCGCAGGATCAGCCGGGCCAGCGTGTCTTCGAGCACACCATCCTCTAGCGCTTGGGTGCGGTTGACGAAATTACCGCTCTGGCGCATCTGGTTTTGCAGCACATTGGTAAATTCCTGCTCCAAATCCAGGGCGGTGATTTTAAAATCGCCGACTCGAGCAGCGTTGGGCTGGCCGAAACTGTTCATCCCTGGCAGACCAAAACCAATCAAACTGACCGACATAAGACCGAATAACACCGCTAAAAAAATCTTACCGCCGCGGGTGCGGACCACTTTCATCATGCCAGTTTTGCCTTCGTTTCAGCCGCCATTGTTTGATCGATATATGCGTGATGGTGGTCGGTGGGTGCTATCATGGTGACCGAATAATCAACCCACGGCTCTAGACCCTCACAGCATGGCAGGATAATAGGAGCGTCACACGCCGGTGACAATGCCTGCTAGGGCCTGTTTTACTGGTTATCTCGTATTTTTGATCGGTTTGCGCTCAGCGCTGCGCTTTAAGGGGTAAAATAACCATGCTGGTGATCGGTAATTGGAAGATGAATGGCTCAACCAGCATGGGAAAATCCCTAGTCCAGGGCCTGGTGGATGGCTTGCCCGCTACCGATCCCACCACCGATGGGGTGACCGTGGTTGTCTGCCCACCAGCGCCCTATATCGGCGCGGTCGCGGGCTGGATTGGTGATGGCCAGATCGCGGTTGGCGGGCAAACCTGCCATGGTCAAGAAAGCGGCGCCCATACCGGTGATGTGGCGCCCGAGATGCTAGCTGATTGTGGTGCCACCTATGTGATTGTGGGCCACTCTGAACGCCGCCATGATCATGGGGAAACCGACCGGCAGGTGCAGGATCAAGCCAAGGCCGCGATCCGCGCGGGCTTAACCCCCATCATCTGTGTGGGGGAGACAAAACAGCAGCGCGAGGCGGGCGAGGCAGACGCCGTGGTCACTCAGCAGCTTCAAGCATCGGTGCCAGATGGAGTAACCGCATCCCAGATTATCATTGCCTATGAACCCGTCTGGGCCATTGGCACGGGTTTAACGGCATCGACCGATGACATCGCCGCGATGCACCAGGTTATTGCCCAAGTGATGGCCACATTGACCGCCGACGGGTCGGTGCCGTCCTTGCTTTACGGTGGATCGGTTAAGCCTGGAAATGCCGCGGAAATCTTTGCCGTTGAGCATGTGAATGGTGGCTTGATCGGGGGCGCTAGCCTCAAGGCTGAGGATTTTCTCGGCATCATCCGTGCTGCTATGTAAAAACAGCGCTGGCGTCTTGGCGCAGAATCAGTATGGTGGCGCGACAGCAAACATTGTGAGCCGTCACCGGTAAATTTTCGAGCCCCTTTGGCTCTTGCTATCCCGTTTGTATCACGAGGCAAAACCCTGGAACTCTAGGGCGGTCATTGATCATGGAAACAATTCTTCTCGTTATTCATTTGCTACTCGCCGTCTCCCTGATCGGCGTCATCCTGCTACAGCGCTCCGAGGGCGGTGGTCTGGGTATTGGTGGCGGTGGTGGCAGTGGTGCCGGTGGTGGCTTCGGCGGCATGATGAGCGCCCGGGGCGCCGCAAACCTGCTTACCCGTACCACAGCGGTGTTGGCGGCGGCTTTTATGACCACGAGCTTATTGTTAGCGATCATCGCCACCGGTGGGCCTAGCGGTGATGATTTCTTGGATCAGATTGAGGGCGCAGAAGTCTTTAATGATACCCGCCTCGATGGCGTGCAGGAGCCGGTTGTGCCCGATGCCGACGCCGCCCCGGAAGAACCAGCCGAACCGCAAGTGCCCCTCGCGGAATAAACGGCGGTCTTGAAACAAACGAGATTGATCAGCCCCAGCGTTTTTTAACCAACCCATCCCGTAGAGCTAAAGAGACGGATCACCCTATGGCACGCTTTATTTTCGTAACTGGTGGGGTGGTGTCTTCACTGGGTAAAGGTTTGGGGGCAGCCGCTTTGGCAGCGTTGCTGCAAGCTCGCGGATTTAAGGTGCGGTTGCGCAAGCTGGATCCCTATCTCAACGTTGATCCCGGCACCATGAGCCCCTACCAGCACGGCGAGGTATTCGTCACCGATGATGGCGCTGAAACCGATTTGGATTTAGGCCATTACGAACGCTTTACCGGCGTGTCGGCCCGCCAGGGTGATAACATCACCACCGGCCGCATTTATTCTGAGGTGATCGCCAAAGAACGCCGGGGGGATTATCTGGGGGCGACGGTTCAGGTCATTCCCCATGTAACCGACGCCATTAAAGCGTTTATCGGCTCTGAAACCTCGGATGAGGATTTCATTATCTGTGAGGTGGGGGGCACCGTGGGCGATATCGAAAGCCTGCCGTTCCTCGAAGCTATCCGTCAGTTTGGTAACGATATTGGCCCGGAGAATGCGTTGTTCATGCACGCAACCCTTGTGCCTTATCTGCAAGCGGCGGGAGAGCTGAAGACCAAGCCAACCCAGCACTCGGTTAAGGAATTGCTGTCGGTTGGTATCCAGCCATCGATCCTGATTTGTCGCTGTGAGCACCCGATCCCAGAGAGCGAGCGGCGTAAGATCGCGTTGTTCTGTAATATTCGCCGCGAGCGGGTAATCGAAGCCCGTGATGTGGATACGATCTACGCGGTGCCAATTACCTATCATGAGCAAGGGCTCGATGATGAAGTGCTCAAATACTTTGAAATCGATGCGCCGCCACCTGATTTGAGCCGGTGGCAAGAAGTTGTCAGCCGAGTTCGTGAGCCCGAGGGCGAGGTGCGCATTGCCGTGGTGGGCAAATACACCTCGTTGCTTGATGCCTATAAGTCGCTGAATGAAGCCCTCGACCATGGCGGGATTGCCAATAATGTGAAGGTGAAGGTCGAGTGGCTCGATAGTCAGATTTTCGAACGCGATGACACGATCCAAAAGCTTGAGGGCATCCACGGTATCTTGGTACCCGGCGGTTTTGGCGAGCGCGGTGCCGAGGGTAAAATCAAGGCCGCTCAATTCGCCCGGGAGCATAACATCCCGTATTTCGGTATCTGCTTTGGTATGCAGATGGCGATTATCGAGGCCGCCCGGAACCTGGCGCAGATTGAAAGCGCTGGTTCGACTGAGTTTGGGCCGCTCGAAAACCCTGTGGTGGGCCTGATGACCGAATGGGAACGCGCGGGTTCTGTGGAGCGGCGCAATTCAGCCAGCCCCATGGGCGGCACCATGCGCTTGGGCGCTTATCCCTGTGATCTTCTGCCCGGTTCCAAAGTGCAGGAAGTGTACGACCAAGAGCGTATCGAAGAACGCCACCGTCACCGCTATGAGGTGAACATTCACTTCAAAGAGCAATTGGAAGAAGTCGGCGTTCGTTTCTCGGGCCTATCCCCCGATGGTCAATTGCCTGAAATCATCGAATTGCCTGATCATTCATGGTTCATTGGCGTGCAGTTCCACCCTGAGCTGAAATCCCGCCCGTTTGAGCCGCACCCCTTGTTCACGAGCTTCATCGATGCCGCCATCCAGCAAAGCAGGCTTGTTTAAATGCTGATGCAAAACCCCACCAAGACCGTCAAACTCCGCGATATTGAGATCGCCAATGACAAGCCGGTCGTGTTGATTGCCGGGCCTTGTCAGCTGGAAAGCCGTGATCACGCCTTTGATATGGCCGGTGCGCTGATTGAGATCACAGACCGGCTGGGTATCCCGTTCATCTATAAGACCTCGTTTGATAAGGCGAACCGTACCTCGGTGAAGGGCGAGCGGGGCATGGGGCTTGATGCTGGGCTGCCGGTGCTGGCCGATTTGCGGAAAGAGCTGAACGTGCCGGTGTTGACCGACATTCACAGCGCTGACCAATGCCAGCCTGTGGCGGCCGTGGTTGATATTCTGCAAATTCCTGCGTTCTTATGCCGACAAACCGATCTGTTGCTGGCTGCCGCTGATACTGGGGCGATCATCAACGTCAAGAAAGGCCAGTTCCTGGCCCCCTGGGACATGGCCAATGTGGCGACCAAGGTGGCCTCGACGGGTAATCAGAACATCTTACTGACCGAGCGCGGCGCTAGCTTTGGGTACAACACGCTGGTGTCTGACATGCGTTCTTTACCAACCATGGCCGCCACCGGTTACCCGGTGATCTTTGATGCGACCCATTCGGTACAGCAACCGGGCGGACAGGGGACCTCGTCAGGGGGGCAGCGTGAATTTGTGCCCGTGTTGTCCCGTGCCGCGGTCGCGGTCGGTGTGGCTGGTGTCTTTATTGAGACCCACCAGGACCCCGATAACGCACCATCAGACGGCCCAAACATGGTGCCGCTACCTGAGATGGATGCACTACTCCGCCAGCTGCAAGATTTGGATCGAGTGGTGAAGGCGGCTTAACGAGCCTAGCCGTTAGGTTTCATGCCCGGCGGTAGGATCAGTGTTGGCTTGCCGCCATAATCACGGCGCTTGGCCTGCCAGCCATCAAGCTTCGCAGCGCTGATAAGCTCATCGCCAGCTTTAAGATCGTCCAGCATTTTCGCCGCTTCATCTTTGGTCTGAATGGTGCGGGTCACATCCACCATTTGCATGGTGACGGTCTGGTCCGTGCGGAACCGTTCGGCTAGCCCCATCAGATAAAGCACTTGTCCTGCACGCCGATCCGAGGATGGGGCAGTATATTTCGCATCGCTAACCCCAGCGCCGCCGGGTAATTTCAAGTGATTGATCCCATCGGGCATTTCCGCCACCAGGGCGATGTCATCATCCTGATGTGGGCGTGAACCGATGGTCTGGGCCACCTTACGATCATTGGGGTCGGGGAAGCCCGCTTCTTGCCGTTTGGCCAGCATACGCAGGGTGTTGGCGTACATCATGATCAACTGATCATCATATTTGCCCATATAATCCGCGCGCTTAAAAAACGCATCATGGGCCGCACGCCGGGCACGGCCATCACCGCCGGTCGCATGATCCCCTTGAACGGCAAGATTAAACGCCATCACTTCTTCTTGATCAAACAGGCTGACCGCGAGCGATCGCCACATGCGATTGTCACCAGCCTTCATGTTGTCGAACGCCACTTGTACGGCAACCGAGTTCGCGGTGGCTTCCAAATGCCGGGTGGTCAAAATCCGATCATCGAGGGGGATTGTCAGATCATCGATACCCATCTCGCGGTCGCGGAGGTGCTGGCCCAGGACTGCATATTGTTGGCTATGGGCCAGCTCATGGCTGGTGATATAGGCCGCGGTGGCCACGAAAAAGCCCGGAGAATCGGGGAAGCTTTGCTGGCTGTTAAACAAATGGCGACGTTCGGTGACATTAAACTGCGCGATAAATTGGGGTGCTATACGGTTGCTGAAACCATACTCAACGCCACCCGCCCGGGCGGTATCCACCAGCCCGCGTCCCAAAGGTTGCTTGGCCACCATATCCTGGATCGCCACAATCGCCCGGGCTTGAGCCCGCGGAATGGTGTGCAGATAGCGATCATGAGCACCCAGCTCAATCGCCTCACCATTGGGGTTTTCCCAATTAGCCTGGCTGATCGCACGCCTTAGGGGCAGGCTGTTTGGGCTCTCTTGAACGCTAGCCAAAGCGGCTGCGTGTTCGTCATCACCATAACCATCAGCGCGCAGCTCTTTCAGCAGCGCTGTGGTTTCCGCAAGTCTGGCAGGTTGGGTCATGGCAGCATCCGGGGAGTTGATGGCTTTTCCTGATGCCCAACCTGCCGGAGATTGGGGAAAGTACCAAAGTCGTCAAACCGCCTGATGATCCCGGTGTATGCTTTTGCAGTCACTGCGCTGACCACTGGCATTCAGCTTGATCCCGTTGGCGAAAATCCTTATCACCAGCGGCATAGCGGTTCCGCTGCCTTACCACGCGAATAAGCCATAAGCCCGAGAGAGAACATGAGCGCCATTGTCGATATCCACGCCCGCGAAATTCTGGATAGCCGGGGCAACCCGACGGTTGAGGTTGATGTAACCCTGGAAAGCGGTGCTTTTGGCCGGGCGGCAGTGCCTTCCGGCGCTTCCACCGGTACCCATGAGGCCGTCGAGCTGCGTGATGGCGATAAAAACCGTTACCTGGGCAAGGGCGTGCAGAACGCCATCACGTCAGTAAACGCGGATATTCAAGACGCCTTGCTGGGCATGGATGCCCATGAGCAAATCATCGTTGATCAGATGATGCTCGCCCTCGATGGCACTGAGAATAAGGGCAAGCTGGGGGCCAACGCTATTTTGGGCGTGAGCCTCGCGGTTGCCAAAGCGGCGGCCGAAGACGCGGCCCTGCCGCTCTACCGGTATATTGGTGGCGCGTCTGCCCGCACCATGCCGGTGCCGATGATGAATATCATCAATGGTGGTGCCCATGCCGATAACCCGGTCGATGTGCAAGAATTTATGATTATGCCCGTAAGCGCCCCCAACATGGCCGAAGCCGTGCGCATGGGGGCTGAAGTCTTCCACCAGCTAAAAAAGCTGCTGTCAGAGGCTGGGCTTGCCACCAATGTGGGCGATGAGGGCGGCTTTGCGCCCAATGTCGCCTCCACCGAAGACGCCATTGGCTATGTGCTCAAGGCGGTCGAGAAGGCGGGGTATAAACCGTCCGATGATATCGCCCTAGCCCTCGATGCGGCGTCCACTGAGTTCTACAAGAACGGTAAGTATGAGCTGGAAGGCGAGGGTGTCAGCCTCGATAGCGCCGGCATGGTCGATTATTGGGCCAAGCTCGTGGGCAAATACCCGATCCTGTCTATTGAAGACGGCATGGATGAAGACGACTGGGATGGCTGGAAGCTGCTCACCGACACCATCGGCGATAAGTGCCAGCTGGTGGGTGATGATTTGTTTGTGACCAACCCCAAACGCCTTGCTGACGGTATCGCCAAGGGCAGTGCAAACTCGATCCTGGTCAAGGTGAACCAGATCGGCAGCCTAACCGAGACGCTGGAAGCGGTTGAGATGGCCCATAAGGCAAGCTTTACCGCTGTTATGTCCCACCGGTCAGGTGAAACCGAAGACAGCACCATCGCGGATCTGGCGGTTGCTACCAATTGCGGCCAAATCAAAACTGGTTCCCTGTCCCGTTCTGACCGCACGGCGAAGTACAACCAGCTGTTGCGGATTGAAGAAGAACTAGGCCCAGCAGCGATCTATCCGGGTGCTGCCGTGTTCGGCAAGTAACGTTACCAGCCCCCGATCTATTCCCGTCGCCCGGCATGGTTGACCCCAGCCGGGCGTCGTGATTCCATAAGCTATGGAAAAGCAAAGCTCACGTCTGAAAACCGGCATGTTGCTCATGACACAAGCGGCCATTGGGTCGCTGGTGGTGGGGTATTTTGCCTATCACGCGGTTCAAGGCGATAGCGGATTTCGCGCGATGGTCGGCTTGCAAACCGAAGTCGACAAGCTGGCGGCAGAACACCAAGCGTTGGTGGATGAGCGCGCTCGTTGGGAACAGCGTGCCCAGCAATTGCGCGATGATTCCATTGATCCTGATATGCTGGAACAACAGGTGCGTCAGGTCCTGCAATTCACCCGCGAGAATGAGTATGTGGTGATGACGGGTCCCAGCGAATAACCCGATGGTCCTGTGCCGCCCCATATCTTGCGGCGCAACATAGCAAAATTTCTTTGCGCCTTATGCAACAATCGCCAG
>JBCCBF010000170.1:0-6041 GCA_039814445.1 Pseudomonadota bacterium | reverse complement strand
CGTTGGGCGCCCTTGGTCGCTACGGCCTCGGGCTCGCCATGGGCCGTTGGCTTGGCCATGGCTTTCCCTGGGGCACCCTGACCGTCAATATTTTGGGCTCGTTGGTGATGGGGGTCTTGATTGGCCTGTTTGCCCATTATGGCACAAGCCAGGTTCTGCGCTTGTTTCTGGTGGTGGGTTTTTTGGGGGCGTTTACCACCTTCTCAACGAGCCCAAAATATTGACGGTCAGGGTGCCCCAGGGAAAGCCATGGCCAAGCCAACGGCCCATGGCGAGCCCGAGGCCGTAGCGACCAAGGGCGCCCAACGCACCGCCCGCGGCCACCGCCGCCATATGGGTTAGGGAAAGGCTCATCGCGTTCGTCATCATCGCTGATTAATCATCACTGGCGTCGTCCGTAGCCGCTCCACGCTCGGCGCGCAAGCGGTTCCAGTAACTCAAGCGTTTGTTAATCTCACGCTCAAAGCCGCGTTCCACTGGCTTGTAGAAAGTCTCACGCGCCATCCCATCAGGGAAATAATCCTGGCCTGAGAAGCCGCCCTCTTGGTCGTGGTCATAGGCATATCCTTTACCATAGCCGATCTCCTTCATCAGCTTGGTGGGCGCGTTCAGAATATGGGCGGGCGGGTTCAGCGATCCCGTTTCCTTGGCTGTACGCATGGCGGCCTTATAGGCGGTGTAAGCCGCGTTGCTTTTGGGTGCCGTGGCCAGATAAATAATCGCTTGGGCCAGGGCTAACTCGCCTTCGGGCGAGCCAAGCCGCTCGTAAATTTGCCAGGCTTCTAAGGTCACCCGGGTGGCGTCAGGGTCGGCAAGACCGATATCCTCCACCGCCATGCGCACCAGGCGCCGGGCGATATAATGGGGATCCTCACCCCCGCTTAACATACGCGCGAGCCAATAGAGCGCCGCATCAGCATCGGACCCGCGCACCGATTTGTGCAAAGCGCTGATCAAATTATAGTGGCTCTCCTGGCCCTTATCGTAAACCGGGGCGCGTTTTTGCAAGCGCTCGATCAGCCCTTGGCTATCAAGGGTCTGGGTCAGGCCCTTCACCTGCTCGACCAAATTGATCAGATACCGGCCATCGCCATCGGCCATGGCGATCAGGGTGTCACGCGCGCGCTCATCAAGCGGTAGCGGGTGGCCAATGATCGCCTCCGCCCGCGTCAGTAATTGTTCCAAGGCTGCGCTTTCGAGCCGCTTGAGCACCAGCACATGGCATCGGGATAACAGGGCGGCGTTCAACTCAAAAGACGGGTTCTCGGTCGTGGCCCCCACCAGGGTGACCAGCCCCTCTTCCACATAAGGCAAGAAGGCATCCTGTTGCGCCCGGTTAAACCGGTGAATCTCATCAACGAATAACAAGGTGCCTTGGCCGGCATCACGGCGTTGTTTCGCCCGGTCGAACACCTTGCGCAGATCAGCGACACCGGAAAACACCGCCGATAAGGGTTCAAACTCTAGATCGGTGTGCCCGGCGATCAGCCGCGCGATGGAGGTTTTGCCACAACCCGGCGGCCCCCAGAAGATCAGCGATGGTAATTGGTCACCCGCCAAAAGCTGGGTCAGGGTACCATCGGCGCCCACCAGATGATCCTGGCCCACAATATCCGCAAGCTTTTCAGGCCGCAGGCGATCAGCCAGCGGGCGGGGTGCGGTATCGGCAAACAGGCCAGCGGTGGTTGGCTCGGCCATGATCAATCAGGACCGCAAGACCGCGTTGATCACCCGGTCGCCACGACGCAGGTCGATTTCCCAGACGGGGGTGCCGGCATTGCCCTGGCGCCGCAACAGATCGGCCAGTTGGCTCACCGTGTTGATCCGCTGCCCGTTCACAGAGAGCACCACATCACCCGGGCGGAACCCAACCCGGCGGGCCGGGCTGCGCGGGGCGATGGAGAACACAATCACCCCCCGGGGGTCACCATCAAAACCAATTTGATCCGCAAGCCCTGGTGACAGGTTCGACACGGATACCCCCGACAAGGGGTGCTGGCCACCTAGCAAGGTGGTATTGGGCGCGGGATCGAAGGGTGGAAAAGTGGGCGTGATGCCCGCATTCAGCCGGGCTCCATCGCGCCAATAACTCAAACTGGCCGGTTGATCAGGCAGGGTGGTGGCGATCCGGAACCGCAGGGCTTTCGGATCATCCACCGCCCGATCATTCACCGCCAACAGCACGTCACCAATCTGCAAGCCTGCCTGATCGGCGGGGCCATCGGGGTGGATGCGGGTCAGCAAAACCCCTGCCGGGCGATCAATGCCAATGGCCTTCATCAAATCCGGGGTCACCGGCTGACCACTCGCACCAATCCAAGGGCGGCGCAGCTCACCGCCCTGTTCCTCCGCCAGTACCACGGTGCGCACCATATTGGCTGGGATCGCAAAACCAATCCCGAGCGAGCCACCATCGCGGGAGAAAATCGCCGTATTAATGCCCAGCAACTGACCATTCAGCCCCAACAAAGCACCACCGGAATTGCCCGGGTTGATCGCCGCATCGGTCTGCATAAAGAACGAATAATCGGTGACGCCCACATCGGTGCGGGCGAGCGCTGAGATAATACCACTGGTGACCGTTTGACCGACGCCGAAGGGGTTACCAATGGCGAGCACGATATCGCCCACCTCCACATCATCACTATCGGCAAAATCAAGGGCCGGCAGCGGCTCATTCATCTGATCGCTTATGCGCAAGACCGCTAAATCGGTACGCTCATCTTCCAGCACGATCTCGGCCGCAAACTCGCGGCGGTCTGATAACACCACCCGGATTTCATCGGCGCCACTGATCACATGCTCATTGGTAACCACCAAGCCGTCGGGCCGCACGATCACCCCTGATCCCAGTGAATTCTGTTCCTCACTACGGCTCGGCCCACCAAACCGGTCACCGAAGAACCGGCGAAAGAATGGATCGTTGAACAATGGGTTCACCGGGCGCCGCACTTGCTTGCTGGTAAAGATATTCACCACCGCCGGGGCCGCTTCACGGACCAAGGGAGCAAAAGAGAGTTGGATTTGCTCTCGCGTCTCGGGCACCTCCCGGGGCGCATCAATGATGGATTGCGCCTGGACCAGGGAGGGGCTGACCAGCAAACCGGCCAAAAGCAAAAGACGGGGCAACAACATGTGCAGGTACTCAAACACTCGTGAAAACAGGAATGACCATGACTAGCTGAAAGCTAGTGATTTGCGCGCCCGGTTTCCAGCCGTCCTTTGCCCTCACCGGCAATTATCAAGGAACGGCGATCATGGGCCAGCAACAGCGCCGCCCTGGCTAGGTCAGGCTAGGCTAGGCCATGAAAAAAGCGCGGTGGCCGTAACCACCGCGCTTTTTTACGCATTCTATATCGCCTAATTAGAAGGTCGAGGGTTGTTCACCCAACCCGCGGCATAGCTGGAAGCAAGCGCTTAAGCCACGATCGCATTCTTGGGCGGCGCCAAAGGCGCTGCTGGTGGACCGTTGGGCGCTAGCGCTTTCCACGCAAATCGAATGGTCACGTTCACAAGAGCTCAAGCACTGATCGATCTGCTCACGGGCAGAGGGTTCAATGCCTGTCTCCATGCGCCGCAACTCATCACAACCGACAAGGGCAAAGCACAGCACGATCAGCACCAGGGCTTGCACCCGTACCAACGCACCAGATACCAGGATTTTACGCAGCGTTAGCGGCATCATCATCAGCCTCAACCGGTTGGTCAGAACCTTTTGCGGCTGGGTCACGGTCGACCAGCTCAATCACCGCCATGGGGGCGCTGTCGCCATACCTGAAACCAGCTTTCATGACACGGGTGTAACCGCCGGGGCGCTCGGTGTAACGCGGGCCCAAGGTGTCGAACAGCTTGGCGACCAACTCATCATCACGGAGCACGGCAAAGGCCCGGCGACGGTTGGCGAGGCCACCTTTTTTACCCAGCGTGATCAGCTTATCGGCGACGCGACGCAGATCTTTTGCCTTGGGCAGGGTGGTGACGATTTGCTCATGCCGCAGGAGCGACTTGGACAAGTTGTTGAGTAGAGCCTTACGATGGCTAGCATCGCGATTAAATTTACGGCCGGAACGACGATGTCGCATGGGGCACTCCTTTTCACGTTAAGCCGGCTGATGATCACACCAAAACCGATTGCATTATCCGAACAACCCCACGGCTAAGCCGTCAGTATTGTCGGTTTGGGCCATCATGGCCCACAGGCACAGCCTGTATTCATTTTCTAACCGACCGCAATCAAGCGCAGGCGGTTAGTAGCGGATGGGGCGGCCGGTACCAAGCCCAGCCGCCAATGCATCCCTGGCGTCGGTGACGCCTAGAAGGGTTCTTCGAGCTTTTTGGCCAGCTCTTCGATGTTGTCTGGTGGCCAGCTTTCGACTTCCATGCCGAGGTGCAAGCCCATCTGGCTAAGCACTTCTTTGATCTCGTTCAGCGATTTACGACCGAAGTTCGGGGTGCGGAGCATCTCAGCTTCGGTTTTCTGAACCAGGTCACCAATGTAAACGATGTTGTCGTTCTTGAGGCAATTGGCCGAACGGACCGACAGCTCAAGCTCATCCACCTTACGCAGCAGATGCTTGGAGAATGGCAGCTCGCCGCCTTCTTCCTCTTGCTCTTGGGCTTTGGGCTCTTCGAAGTTGATAAAGACTTGCAGCTGGTCCTGCATGATGCGCGCGGCAAGGGCCAAAGCATCTTCGGGGGACACAGCGCCGTTGGTCTCAATGCTCACGGCCAGTTTGTCATAGTCGGTAATCTGACCAACCCGGGTGTTGTCGACCTTATAGGCCACTTTACGGATCGGTGAGAACACGCTGTCCACGGGGATCAAGCCAATGGGTGCGTCTTCCGGACGGTTTTGGGCGGCCGGACGATAGCCACTGCCGGTTTCCACGGTCATTTCCATGACCAGCTTGGCGTCAGCGTCCAGGGTGCAAAGCACCAGATCACCATTCATGATTTCGATATCGGCACCGGTTTCAATCATGCTGGCGGTCACTTCGCCGGGCCCTTCGGCCACGAGGCGCATCCGCTTCGGCCCCTCCACATGCATCCGCAGGGCAAGGGTTTTGATGTTGAGCACGATGTCGGTGACATCTTCACGGACACCAGGGATCGAGGAGAACTCGTGCAGCACGCCCTCGATTTGGATTGAGGTCACGGCCGCACCCTGAAGGGATGACAGCAGCACACGACGGAGCGCGTTACCGAGGGTCAAGCCAAAGCCACGCTCGAGCGGCTCAATGGTAATGGACGCGCTGCGGTTCGGGTCGTCGCCCAGCTGAACCATGGGCTGGTTCGGCTTAATCAGTTCTTGCCAGTTCTTTTGAATAATCATGGTTGTTAGCCACCTCTATATTCTGTCGGTACCCGGGGGCGCTGGCTGGCTGGCCATCGCGTGTCGAGCACCTCTGCCGTTGAGGTCATCGGTAATCCGGGCAGTACAGATACCGATATGCGCCAGCCTGTCCCGATCCTGGTTGGGTGAAAGCGGTAAAGCCTTCAAGCCATCCCATCCCTGATCAATGCTGTGGTTGGCGCGAGCCAAGACGCCGGTCATGGAAAACCGGCGTCTTATTCGAAAGTCTCGTGGCGTGGGGTTAGACCCGACGCTTTTTCGGTGGGCGAACCCCGTTATGCGGGATCGGCGTCACGTCTTTAATGCTGTTGATTGTAAACCCGATCGCTTGCAACGCGCGCAGGGCACTCTCACGGCCTGAGCCGGGGCCTTTTACGGTCACATCCAGGGTTTTCATCCCGTGCTCTTGGGCTTTACGACCGGCGTCTTCCGCGGCGACCTGTGCTGCGTAAGGGGTCGATTTCCGCGAGCCTTTAAAGCCTTGGCTGCCAGCGGAGGACCAGGAGATCGTGTTGCCCTGGGCATCGGTGATGGTGATCAGGGTGTTGTTGAACGTCGCGTTCACATGGACCAGGCCAGCGGTGATGTTTTTACGCTCACGGCGGCGGACGCGGCCAGCTGCTTGGGATGGTTTCGCCATAATGAATTACTTCTTCTTACCAGCAATTGGTTTCGCCGGGCCCTTACG
>JBCCBF010000280.1:0-3850 GCA_039814445.1 Pseudomonadota bacterium | reverse complement strand
GGGACGCCGATGCTGGTGCTCTTCGGCTCCAACCTCGGCTCCAGCGAAAGCTTCGCCCGCGATAGCATCGTGGGCTATTTCTTGGCGGGCGAGGCCACGCCAGGCGATTTTGATCACGTGCCCGCAGGTGATGTGGTGGATGAGACCACCGGCAGCCAATACTTCTTTCACCGCCACGCTGATGATCCCCACGATCCCTATGGCGATGAGATCGGGCATTTCCATTGTTTTGTGCGCGCGCCGGTGCAACACCGGGATGGGACGGTGGATTTTGAACCACCCACCCGGGCTATCGGCCATTGCGTGGCGGGCCACACCGACGGGCATGGTGGCCATGGTTTAAGCCATTTGGTGGCCATCAGCATTGATGCGTTAGGCCTGCCCTGCCGACTGTTCACCACCAACCGCTGGGTCACAGGCGAAACCTGGCGACCAGCCAAATCCATGGTGCCGTTAATTGATGATTTTGCGATTACCCATGGCCAGCCTAATTTCATCGTCAATCAATGGCTAACCGAGATGATCCGCCTGTTTCGGCCGCAGATCATCGGCTTGCTTGAACAACGTGATTTACGCCTGGCAGGGATCAGCGATGCGCCGCTTGCTACGCATCTGACCGATCATCAGGTTGAGATCGTCACCACATGCGACATCACCGTGCCTGATCATATCGCCGCCATCACCGCCGCCTTGGCGCTGTGTGATGATTGAGGGGTCATCAGCCAGCTAATCTAGCAAGCATAAACCTGCTGGAAGGCCTGGACGATTGAGATAATCGGCGGGCCCACGATGTAATAGGGGTTCTTCTCCCCCCAGGCTAAATAGTCCTGGCGTGCTTTATCGGCGGTCAGGAAAAATGGCGGGCAAAACAGCGAGCCATCAAGGCCCGCGTTTTTAATATGCCGTTGCAGGTCCAGAATACCGCCCAAATAATTGATACAACGATCGCGTTCCGGCCCGCCATCTTGCTGGCAATCAAATTGAAATTGCTGCGCCATATAGGTGGGTGGCGGCGGTACTTGAGCCCGGGCCGGGGTGGTGTCGGCCACGAACACCATTACGCTGATGCCCAAGATCAGGCCCAGCATGAACGCAAGATTGACGGCGTGAAATCGACGCATAACAGCTCCTAAGCAGTGGCCCCTTGAATGACGCTGGCCAGATTTTTCAGCATCGCAGCGGTGGCCCCCCAAATGAAATAGCCCTGATAAGGCACGGCGTAGAACGACCGACTACGATTATCCACGGCCCTATCGTGACGCTCAAAATTATCGGGATTGAGGAAATGCGCCAAGGGGGCCTGGAAAATAGCGGCCACTTCGTTGGCGTCTGCCTTAAGGGGACCCGTGTCTGTGATCAACCCCACCACCGGCGTCACCCGGTAATTCGTGACAGTACGGTAATCATCTAGCTGGCCAATCAGCTCCACCCGGTCACGGGCCAGGCTTATCTCCTCTTCTGCCTCGCGCAGCGCGGCGATGGTGGCCGAGGGATCATCAGGCTCCACGCGCCCGCCCGGGAAACTGATCTGCCCCGCATGGTGGGTCAGGTGACTGGTGCGCTGGGTCAACAGGACGTGCCAACCACCGGCGCCGGCCACCAAAGGAACCAGCACCCCCGCCGGTTTCGGTTGTGTTTGATCGATTTGAGGATCAGCGGCCAAAGGCTGGGGTTGATAGGCATCAAACAGTAAACGCAGCTGGTCACCGGATAGGTTTGATGCTGCCCGCACGGCTTCAGCTTTCTGAGGTCCCTGTCCCCCTTGGCGTCCCTGTCCTCCTTGGTCTCCCTGGGTCATGCGATCAGACATCACCGCCATGGCCGCCCGCTCCCCTGTGCCGTCTTTAGTGCTCATCCACTGGTCCTAAGCTGAAGAATGCGCCATCGCTTTCCAGCCCTAAATGTTTTTGCCCCTGCACATCCCGCACCTGTCCCCATTCCACCAATTGATAATACACCGATCGGCCGATCCGGGCGGTTAACCCCTTATCCATGCGCACATAGGGGGTTAGCTCACCGGTTACCGGGCTAATGGCGGTGTAAATCGGGTGGTTTTCGCCCACGATAATGTGATGGCCTAAATTGCTGTCTAGTCCCAGCATGGGGGTGTCATGGTCGTGATCAAGTTGCCGGGCGGCGATAATGATAAACGGGGCGTCTTCGACCTCAATCGTGCCACGCTCTGCTGGTGTCTCAAGCCAATATTGACCGTCCTCTTGGCGCATCAGCACGGTGGAAAACAACCGGATTAACGCCTCTCTACGGATCGGTGCACCATCATGATACCAGGTGCCATCATGGGCGATACGAATACGATAATCGTGGATGGGGCGGGTTATAGGTCTGGTCACAGCATCATTCGTCATTATCTTGATCATACAGCAGGTTTCGGGTGACGACGATGGTCCAGACTATTTATCGCATGATCTCACTAGGCTGTGAGGTGCAAAGCATCATGAACATGCTGCCACCAGCCCGACATAATGTTAGGCTAGCACCTGTTGCGATAAGACATTGGATTTGATCAGCTTCCGTTTCGTCCTGATCCATGATCCACACCATCCAAACGCGGTTTCACATTAAGGTATCTTCATGGCTGTTATCCCCGGTTTGACAACATCCCAAGCACTGTGTGCGCCCTTGCCCTCTTTCGCCCCAGCGGATATGGCCGGGGCCACCGCCCCAGCGGCCCCAGCGACCTCGGACACCAAAACCAGCCCCGCGGCGATGAACGCTGAACAAACCGCAGCCGAGGCTGAACGTTTAGGCGTGGTGCTCGGCCAGGCGCGTGAGGAAATCGGCCGCGTTATCTTCGGTCAGCGGCAGGTGGTGGATTTAAGCCTCATCAGCATACTTGCTGGCGGCCATGTGTTGTTGCTGGGGGTGCCTGGCTTGGCCAAAACACGGTTGGTGGAAACCCTCGGTTCGGTGCTCGACCTTGATTACAAGCGCATCCAATGTACCCCTGACCTTATGCCTGCTGACATTCTGGGGTCTGAGGTGCTTGAGGATAGCCAGGATGGCAAACGGGATTTCCGCTTCATACCGGGGCCGATTTTCACCCAGCTGCTGATGGCCGATGAAATCAACCGCGCCAGCCCGCGGACCCAATCCGCCCTGTTACAAGCCATGCAGGAAAATAACGTATCGGTGGCAGGGCAGACCCATGATTTGCCCCAACCGTTTTATGTCTTGGCGACCCAGAACCCCCTGGAACAAGAGGGCACCTATCCGCTGCCCGAAGCCCAGCTTGACCGGTTCTTGATGCAAATCACCATTGATTACCCAGACCGGGATGCCGAGCGCGATATGCTTTTGGCAACCACCGGTACCGAAAGTCAAAGCGCCACCACAACCCTCAGCCGTGATGATCTGATGACCGCCCGCCATGTGGTGCGCGCCCTCCCCGTGGGTGAGAAGGTAGTGGAGGCGATCCTGGACTTAGTCCGCCTGGGACGGCCCGAAGATAGCAGCCTGGCTGATGTGTCAAAGCATGTGGCCTGGGGCCCCGGGCCACGCGCCGCCCAAGCCCTGATGTTGGCGAGCCGGGCCAAAGCCTTGCTTGAAGGGCGGTTATCTCCTTCCCTCGATGATGTGGCCGCCCTGGCCCGCCCGGTGTTACAACACCGGATGGCCTTGAGCTTCGGGGCCCGCGCCGATGGCTTGGTGCTCGATGACATCATCGACCGCATGGTAACCACGGTGCTGGCTTAATGGCCCTTGTTTATCACCGTGGTTATGGCTTGTTTCTTCGTTATGTCTGTCTTGAGGATGGTTGAGCGCCCCGATGGCTGATCCTACACCCCATGATCCGCAATCATCACCCGCCCACCCGTCACCGATGACGGGT
>JBCCBF010000073.1:0-10004 GCA_039814445.1 Pseudomonadota bacterium | reverse complement strand
GTATGCGTTTCGTCCACCGATCCGGTCAGAGAACGCGCCGACGATCAGACGTCCGGCGGCACTGACCCCGCCCACTGTCGCGAGCAAGGTCGCCGCCGTGTCGCCTCCTCCGCTAAAAACCACTCCGCGATGCGCTGGAACCGCGCCCACCAAAAGGCATGGACATCGGGGCGATCGGCCACTTCACGAAACACCTGAGCGCCAATCTCGTGCAAATGTTGGGCAGCATCGGGCGGGAGTTCGTCTGGAAAGCGTCGGCAGAACCGTTCCAATGCCTGGTGAATGAACGCGCCTTTATCAGCCGCCCCGGGGGCGAGCTCCAAGGCGTCTAAGGCCCGCAAACCAAGAACATGGCGGGCATAAAAACCGTAAGGGTTGCGGATCAATAATTCGATATCGGTCACAGACACACGGCCCGGTCGCTTGGGCGCAGCCGGGCATGGGGCTGGGGCCGTCCGGGGCGTGGCGGCCGCCGCTTGGTCCAACCGCTGAGCCCAGTCTTGATACGCCGTCGCCCGCGCCAGCATATCGCTCACCGGGCCCGGTTTCAGGTGCAGCTCTTGCGCCTTCCACTGGGTTAACAACACCTCGAAGAATTGCATCCAACGGGCTGGGATCGTCGGCGTGCCGCCCTGGCGTTCGGCGCGCAATAAGAACACCTCAGGCGCGCCCAAAAGCTGGGCGAAATCATGGGCGGTCTGCCCCAAGCGTCGTTCGGGGGTGGGCAAGCCCAAACGCCGACGCATGGGCCGCGATAACCAAGGGTCCGCGCTGGGTTCAGGCGGCCAGTTGCCTTCGTTTAACCCCGCCAGAATAACCCGATCCGCCTCGACCAACCGCGCTTCCAATAAACCGAGAATGGTCAGGCGCGGGTGTGCTTGGCGTTGGGGGCGCACCACACGTTCGGCCATCAGCCCGGTGATAAAATCGCCGTAATGGCGCCACCCCATGGGCGGGAAACCGGTGCCCACCACCGACAATTCGCTCATAAACGCAGAAGCGGCCTCCCCATCATCCCGTTGCCAAAGCCTGGTGCCCCCCGGTTCATCGGCCGTGGCGGCGAGCGCTTCGGCAAACGCCACATGGCGCGCCACCAATGCTGGCACATAATCCTCAGCTGCGTAATGCTTGGTCACAGGATCATTGGCTACAGCATCCTCAGCCAGAGGATCATCGGCCACAGAATCATCAGGTCGGGCAGCTTTCAGCAAGGGTTCTTGCGTGGCGGCAACTCGGGTATCGGTGGCGTGGACATCCGGGGCTTGGGTATCGCTGACTTGGGCATCTGCGTCTGTGTCCAAGCTGGTGGCGTCTGGGGCCTCAATCGCCGCACGGGCCGCGGCTAAATCCGTCAAAAACGCCCGACAGCGGGCGATAATGCTGGGATCGATCGGTTGATGATCCTGGCGGGCTTCCAGGTGCTCAAGAGCTGATAACAAGGCGTCTACGCCAGAGGCTGGCTGCGGGCCGCGTAACAAGATCAGCTCTAATTGGCGGATAACATCGCGGCATTGAGCCGGATGGCGTCCAAGGGCGGCAAAGGGGTGTTTAAAACACGCCAATAAATCCCGTGGGCCCCATTGATCTGACAGCAATCGTGCGGTCAAACGCAACCATTGCCCAACGGGTGTGCTGCTCAACGGAATGCCGGCGCTATCATTGATGGCAATGCCATATCGCTTCAACGCCAGGGTCACACGCCGTGCCATATCCCGGTCTGGGGTGACCAACATGGCGGTTTTCTCAGGGGTTCTGGGGTCTAACACTTCACGCATAGCCAAGGCGGCCACTAACGCTTCTTGCTCGGGCCCTTGGCAGATGATGGGAGTGATATTACGAGTGATATCGGGGTCGGTTTGTCCGACAAATTTAGTCATCTCTTGATCATTTTCTTGACGGCCCATCATGGGACCATTGGTCAAGCATGTAATCAGATTTTTTCGCGCCTCAACATCCTGTGGATTAAGCCGATTGTCCGACCAGGGACGGGGCCATTCCTGGACGTTTTCCAGCGCAATGGATAACCGGTTCAACAGCTGGTGCATTTGATGCTGGGCATGGCTCTCACCCAAGAAAAACCCTATATCTTCCAGAGTTTCCAAAGCATCGAAGCCGGGCAAAATAACGGTTCCATTGGGCAGACCCAGCACCGTTTTCATCAGATGGGCCGTGGCTGGGATCGAGCCTGTGGAACCCGCCACAAGCACGGGTCCTGACCGATCATCCCTGGCCAACCGATCCGCCGCGCGGCGCAACCAGAGGTCACGATACCGGGCCGGATCAAGGGCTTGCAGCTGCTCTAGCACCGCAGGCCAATGCTCTCCCAAAATATCGAGAAATTGTAAGACCTCTTGCCAATGGGCGGCAAAATCATCGGGGACTAAATCATGGAGCAATTCAAAGGACACGCCCTCCGTGTGCAATTGATCCAACAGACGGGCCAATTCCGCGGCTAAATCAATCGCCATATCCGGTGACGGTGCCTCCCCCGCCGGGGCCGCTGCCATGATCGCGCGCGCTAACCGCAATTGACGATCCAAGGCGCCAATGGGCGAGGGCAATGGGTCCAAGCCAGGATCCGCATCCGTGAGGATTAGCTCATCCTCATCCACATCACCGATGGGGCGTAAGATCGGCAACAGCAATACCGTATCAGCGCGTGAATCTTGCGTATCACCGGCGTCCATCTCAGGCAGCGGACGTTGCGCGTCGGCGGCATCCAGAAAGGCTTGGCGCAACACCCGACAAGCACGGCGCGTGGGTAATAAGATCGTGATGCGCGCCAGATCCATCGGGTTATCCCGACAGCGGTGGAGCAAGCCTTGGGCTAAGCTTGGCAGAAACGGTTGGGTTGGCGGCAGGGTAAAGATCCCACGCGGCCAATCATCAGCATCCCAAGGCGCCGTGCTTAGATCAGGGTGAGAGGGCGGATTGCGGTCGCTCACAGGCTTTGCCACACCAAGACGGCCAGGGCGACCATGACGGGACGCACCCGCTTAAACCATATCAAGGCTATCGAGCGGGTCGAGCCAGCGGGCCCGTTCGGGGCGCAAATGCTCATTGGCCAGAACCAAGCCCTCGGGCGTACCCACATGGAACCAGACCCCATCATGGGGCACCCCAAACAGGCGTTCGGCCTCGATAGCCCGGTCCCAATAGCGGTTAAACGAAAACGCTTCTGCGGGCGGGTCCGCCAACAATCGTGGCGAGACAAGCTGCACGCCGCCGTAGACAAAGGGGGCGATTTGCCAGTCCGGGCGGCGGGCTAACGCGCCATCGGGTTGCATTTCGAAGTCACCGACCCCGTCATAATCACCAAAAACCCGCACGGTAGGCTGGACCATAAGCAACGCATCCATATGCCGGTCATCCCAAAGGCTGGCCATGCGGTGCAACAGGGGTGTCGGGCCGTCAAGCCACAGGGTATCGGCGTTAATGACAAAAAATGGCGCCTCACCCAACACGTCCCGGGCGTTATAAACACCGCCCCCGGT
The DNA here is from genome assembly GCA_039814445.1 of Pseudomonadota bacterium. Taxonomy (GTDB): domain Bacteria; phylum Pseudomonadota; class Alphaproteobacteria; order TMED2; family TMED2; genus TMED2. The sequence goes on along the minus strand of JBCCBF010000073.1, from coordinate 6,510 downwards.
TTCCAAGCGTTCAGCCTCGGTAATCAGGGTGAAGTCGGCATCATCACGGGTGCTCACATGGTCTCGGATCTGCTGGCCCAGATAGCTAGTATTAACCACGATCCGCTCAATACCGCTGGCGATCAGCCGGTCAATCACCCAATCAATAAGCGGGCGCCCCGCCACTTCCAACATCGGTTTCGGGTTATCATCGGTCAGCTCGCGCATGCGTTGGCCGCGGCCTGCCGCCAGGATCATGGCGGTTTTGGGCATGGTCATGCCAATCGCAGGGTTGGGGTCTATCGCCTCGGCCGTGGCAGTGTTGCTCATGGTCGCGCCCTTATCTAGATGATGGCAGGCATCATTGACGATGCTGGGCGCGCAATCAATAACCCAGCGCCCGGTTTATCCACTATTCACCAAATTAGCGCGGAATTCCGCAGGAACGTTACGGTCGAACCAAGCCCTAACACCATCGAGCTCGGGTTCTTTCTCCAGCACATCTTCAAGCAACTGCCAGCAGCGCGGTATGTACTGCATGTTCGAATCATCGCCCTCATCAATCGCGGCCCTGGCAAAGGTGCCTAAGACCCGGGTTAGCCGTTGGGCCTTGAGGATATTATAGGCGGTCTGGAATTGGGCCGGGTCAATGTCGGGGAAGGATTTCAAATAGCCTTGGATCATCGCCCGGGTTAAATCCGGGTGTACGTCTCGGCGCACATCTTCGAGCAAGCTGACCAGGTCGTAGATCCCGGGGCCGATGCCGCCATCTTGGAAATTGAGCACACCGATTTGGCGCAAACCTGAGGGTTCAGCCAGCTCATTATCCTCATCGGACACATCAATCCGCATCAGGTTTTCCGGGATATAATCACGCACGATCAGGGTTTGTGGCAGCTCATAAACTGGGTGCATCGCCGCTTCCCAGACCTGCAAGAATATCTCCACCAGCTCTTGCAGCTCCATGGGGTCTTCGGGCAGCAAATCGGCCCCGCGCATATAAGCGTCCAAGAACAGCGCCGCCTGGTCCGCATAGGTGGCCGCGTCATATTCCTTGAGGCCCCGCCCCATGGGTTCAGCAAACCGCTTTTGCAAGGCGATGAGAAGCTTGGTCGCTTGGGTTAAAAGTGGTTTGGCGTCCTCGCCATTATCAATCAGCTTGCTATAGAGGTCTTCGCCGAAATCCTCGACCAGCATAAAGCCGTGTTCCATGTCCCGGGCCAGGGTTTTCGGCGTGGTAATGCCAAGGCTTAGCAATAATTCCTGCATCCGCATGAACCGTTGCAGAACAATGCCCGGGGCTTGCCAATCCATAAACACAGCCTGGCTGTGCGGTTCCACCGTGCGATCCACCAGACGGATCAGCGGTCGGTCCCAAGCGTTGCTGTCAAGCATGGTCCGCTCAGCCTCAGACCAGCCATATTTATCGACAAACGCTTCGGCCAAAACGGAACGGTCGTCACCGGCCTCACCGTCGGTCATGCTTTCCGGTTGTTGATCCAAACTACCTGCCCTCTTCGCACGCACCCCGCCGCCATGTCAGGCAAAAGCGAGACGGGTCACATGGATAGTAACCCTATTCGGTTACCCCAGTCACCGTAAGCATGCAATTCTAGTTGCCGTTCGGCGATAATTTCACGCGAAGCTATCTGAAGATGCAACACATTACCGGGCGGCATGGTGCCCAGACGGTTGGGCCATTCGACAAGGGCGATGGTATCATCAGCGCCGACCTCATCCCAGCCCAACTCGACCAATTCCTCAGGATCGGTGAGGCGATAGAGATCATAATGAAGCAATCGCAACCCGGTGGGGGCCGGCAATTGACTGGTGGGTGGCGGCAATTGACCACTAGATGACGGCAACTGATAGGTCTGGACCAGGGTAAAGGTGGGGCTTGGCACTTCTTGATCCTGCCCTAGCAAGGCTTGGATCAACCCTCGCGCCAGGGTGGTCTTGCCCGCCCCGACCACACCATCAAGCAGGATCAAATCGCCGCCTTTGATATGGGACGCCAAATTACTGGCGAATTGTTGCGTCGCCGGCAAGTCCGGCAGGGTAAGATTGGTGGTGATTGCCATCATAATCTATGGTGATCTGACGTGATCTTATGGGGTCTTTTGTAAACAAAGGGGGCAGCGGGTGCGGTCAAAAGGCCATGGCCATGGGGGCCGCTTGGCGATATCGTGCGCCCCAGCAAAGTGCCACCGCGCTCACGATAACTCAACAACCTGGCTCAGGATCCCAAGACCATGCCTGCTGATATAGCCGCCACAACGCCCGCCACCCTTGCCCCGAAAGGCGATACCGACACGGATGTGGTGATCATCGGCGCGGGTCCCGTGGGGCTTTACGGCGTGTTCCAATGCGGCATGCTGGGCATGCGGGTGACGGTGATTGATGCGTTGAGCGAGATCGGCGGCCAATGCACAGCGCTTTATCCGGAAAAGCCGATCTATGACGTGGCAGGCTTCCCCGATATCGCCGCCGCTAGCCTGATCGAGCGCTTGGAAAAGCAAGCCGAGCCGTTTAACGCCACTTATCATTTGAGCCAGCAAGTGACCGGCCTGGAACAGCTCGGCGACACGGACAATACTCAATGGCGCATTACCACCAGTAAGGGCCTCAGCCTCACCTGCCGAGCGATTATCATTGCCGCGGGTGCCGGTGCCTTTGGCCCCAACCGGCCGCCCATGGCCGGGATTGAAAATTACGAAGGCACCTCCGTGTTCTATGCCGTGCGTCGCCGGGATGATTTTGCGGGTCGCCGGGTGGTGATTGCAGGCGGGGGTGATAGTGCTGTCGATTGGGCCCTATCACTCCACGAGGTGGCCGCTCGCATTACGGTGGTACACCGCCGCGATAAGTTCCGGGCAATCCCGGATAGCGTAAACAAAATGCGCCGTTTGGCCGAGGATGACAGCCTGGATTTGGTCACCCCCTACCAGCTCCACGCCGTGGATGGCGATGGTCAGCACCTCAACGCCGTGATCGTCAAAGACATGGAAGACAATGAGCGGTCGATCCCCGCCGATGTGCTGCTGCCGTTCTACGGCCTGTCCACCGATCTCGGCCCGCTCAAGGCCTGGGAAATGGATTTCGAGCGCAGCCAGATCAAAATCGACCCCACCACCTGTGAGACCACCCGGCCCAGCCTCTTCGCCATCGGCGACGTCGCCCACTATCCCGGCAAACTAAAACTCATCGTCAACGGCTTCGGCGAAGCGGCCACGGCCGCGCACCAGGCGTATCGGTACGTGTTCCCGGGCAAGACGCTGCATTTTGAGCATTCAACGACCAAGGGTGTGCCGGGGGCGGCTTAAGCATATAAAAAACATCCAGGAAAAATCAGTGGGCAAGAAGTCTAAGAAGAAACCGTTTGATGGCTGGAGTTACAACAAGCGTTGGAAGCGTGCCGGCTGTATCGCAGACAGACTTATCGATCATATCTGTGATTTGATCCACATAAACGCTTCAAATGAGTGGGTTGTCTACGGTGCTCTGGCCAAACGCATCCCGCGGTCATACGCAGCCAATGCATTCAATCGATTTCGCCATGCCGCTCATCATTATGAGTTGATAAGGCTCACAGCAATGTGGGATGCGCCACGTGACGACAGAGTAAGCTTTCCAACAATAATTGCTCTTCTAGATTTTCCTGAAGTTACAGACTTATTGAGAAGCAGTGTCTTTGAACATTGGGCTGGGCCAGATGCTAGCGCAAATGAAGAACCGATAAACGCCTTGCGCCGTATCATTTTGGAGAGGGCGAAAGAGAAGCGAGACGAAGCACCAGATAATTTAAAAAAGCTGTCTAAACTATGCACAGATATAGCTGCCTCTGATGAGTTGAAGGCTCTTCGGGAATTTCGCAATAATTATATTGCTCACAATCTCGACTTTTCAGAAGTAGACGACAGGGCCAAGCAAAAACCCAAATACAAGGATGAAACCAACTTACTGCAAGCTTCCATACCAATTGCAGATGGCTTCCATCAGCTTTTGAATGGTTCTAGTTTTGGGTTTGATTCAGCCCAGGAACACGCCAAGAAAAACTCTGAAGAGCTATGGGGAAAAGCAGACTTCAACATTGTTGATAGAAGTAAAAAACCAAAGAAAAGCGATACTTGATCGCCTGGCAATAGAACAAAAAACCCCGGCACGTAACCGGGGCTTTTGTTTTTTAACCAAAGAGACTGTGTCTCAGTAGCGGTAGTGTTCAGGCTTGTAGGGGCCGTTTTCGGGGACGCCTAGGTAGTCGGCTTGTTCTTTGCTCATTTTGGTGAGCTTGGCGCCGATTTTGGCCAGGTGGAGGCTGGCGACCTTTTCGTCCAGATGCTTTGGCAGGACGTAGACGTCGAGGTCGTACTTCTCATGGTTGTTCCACAGCTCGAGCTGGGCCAGCACTTGGTTGGTGAAGGATGCACTCATCACAAAGCTGGGGTGACCCGTGGCACAACCGAGGTTCACCAGGCGGCCTTTGGCCAGCAGGATCATCCGCTTACCGTCGGGGAACACGACCTCATCGACCTGGGGCTTCACTTCTTCCCAGACGAGGTTGTTGAGGCTTTCCACCTGAATTTCGTTATCGAAGTGGCCAATGTTACAGACAATGGCCCGGTCCTTCATCTCCCGCATATGGTCGAGGGTGATGATGTCTTTGTTGCCCGTGGCTGTGACGAAGATGTCAGCGGTGGGGGCTGCGTCTTCCATGGTCACGACCTCGTAGCCTTCCATGGCGGCTTGCAGGGCGCAGATGGGGTCGATTTCAGTGACCAGCACCCGGGCACCGGCGTTGCGCAGGCTGTCGGCGGAGCCTTTACCCACATCACCGAAACCGGCGACCACAGCGACCTTACCGGCCATCATCACGTCGGTGGCGCGGCGGATACCGTCGACCAGGCTTTCGCGGCAGCCATAGAGGTTGTCGAATTTCGACTTGGTGACGCTGTCATTCACGTTGATCGCGGGCACTTTGAGCTTACCGGCCTTGGCCATCTCATAGAGGCGGTGGACACCGGTGGTGGTTTCCTCGGACACGCCGCGCACGTCTTCGAGCAGTTCGGGGTATTTGTCGTGCATCAGGGTGGTGAGGTCGCCGCCATCATCAAGCAGTAGGTTTGGCTTCCACCCATCGGGGCCGGTGATGGTTTGCTCAACCGCCCACCAGTATTCTTCCTCGCTCATCCCCTTCCAGGCGAAGACCGGCGTGCCGCCCGCGGCGATGGCGGCAGCGGCGTGGTCTTGGGTGGAGAAGATGTTACAGGACGACCAGCGGACGGTGGCGCCCAGCTCGACCAGGGTCTCGATCAGCACGGCGGTCTGGATCGTCATGTGCAAGCAGCCGATGATGCGCGCGCCTTTAAGCGGTTGCTGGCCGGCATATTCCTCACGCACCGCCATCAAGCCGGGCATTTCGGTCTCAGCGATGGCGATCTCGCGCCGGCCGAAATCGGCGAGGCTGATGTCTTTGACTTTGTAATCGGAGAAATTGGCCGGGGCGGCGGCGGATGCGGACATGGGTCGGCTCACTTATGGCTGTTGGTCTTGAGGCTCGAAAAGTTGTGTGGCGGGCCAAGCTTTTGCGAATGGCTCTCACCAATGGCGCTATACATAGGGCAAGCGCGGCTTTGATCAAAGCCTAATGTGTAAAGTGCGGCTCATCGCCTGGGATGTCAGCTATGCGGGCCGCCATGGTGGCGGGTTATTGCTCTTCGCCAAACCGGTCTTCGACCAGGGTCACCAGGGCGTCCACCGCCGCTTGCGCCTGGGCTCCCGTGGCTTGGATCGTGAGGGTCGAGCCCGGGCCCGCGGCCAACATCAACAGGCTCATGATCGATCCACCGGGCACGGTCATATCATCCTTAATCACCGTAACATCGGCGTTGAATGCCTCGACCTGCTTGACGAATTTGGCAGAGGCCCGGGCGTGTAAGCCGCGCTCATTGATGATCGTGACCTGACGAATAATGGGGGCTGTATTCATGGTGATGTGGTCTCGGACCCGATGCTGATGTATTTGCGCGCGGCCTCACAGGCACCCTGGACCACTTGGGCTAAATCCTGTCCCTGACGCAGGCTCGCCAGCTTAACCAGCATGGGCAGATTGACCCCGGCGATCACCTCAACACGGCCCGGTTCGATCACCGCCATGGCCAGGTTTGATGGGGTGCCGCCGAACATATCGGTACAGATAATAACCCCATGGTCCGCCTCGCTGGCCCGGACGGCCGCGCTGATATCCGCGCGGCGCTGGGCCATATCATCCTCAGGGCCAATGGCAATGGTTTCCAGCGCCTCTTGCGGCCCCACCACATGTTCGAGCGCGCGCCGTAATTCTTCGGCCAACCCGCCATGGGTCACAATCACCAAACCAATCATCGGCTATCACACCACCCAAACCAAAAGCGGCCATGGATTACCGCCAAACATTCAAGCTAACCGAGGGGTCATGGATCGCCAAGAACGGGTTACGCGCCATCGGCCAGATTACGTTTTACCTCAATAGCGACGGGGCGCGGCGGCAGGAGT
>JBCCBF010000346.1:0-2836 GCA_039814445.1 Pseudomonadota bacterium | reverse complement strand
GCTGGTGTCACAGTCTCCATGGGCTTCTTCTTTTCCTTCATGATATTGGGCAGGGAGGCATAACGAGGCTCGTTAAGCCGCAAATCCGTGGTGATCACCGCGGGTAACTTAACCTCAATCGTTTGAAGCCCGCCATCGATCTCGCGGGTCACTTTGGCCTGACCATCGCTTAGCTCGACCTCCGAGGCAAAGGTGGCTTGTCCCCAGCCCAACAGCGCCGCCAGCATCTGACCGGTTTGATTGCTGTCATCATCGATGGCTTGCTTGCCCATGATGACCAAGTTTGGCTGTTCTTTGTCGATCAAGGCTTTGAGCCCTTTGGCGACCGCCAATGGCTCCAAAACATCATCGGTTTGTACCAGGATGCCGCGATCCGCACCCATGGCGAGAGCGGTGCGAATGGTTTCTTGGCTCTGCTGTACGCCCAAGCTGACGGCGATGATCTCTTCGACCTTACCGGCTTCTTTCAGTTTTACAGCTTCTTCAACGGCGATTTCATCGAAGGGGTTCATCGACATTTTGACATTGGCGGTTTCGACCCCGCTATTGTCAGCTTTCACGCGGATTTTAACGTTGTAATCAACGACCCGTTTGACGGGGACCAGCACCTTCATGGATTTACCTCTTCTGTTTGTCTGGCCGCTATAGCATACAAAGCTGATCGAAGATCAGTGGTGCTAGCGGGCGTTTCCTGTGCGCCGTTTTACCAGTAATGGGCATGTGCGGCTGTTGTTTATGCGCAATCCATACCATGGCACGGGATAATGTTTAACCACGAAATGCTTACGCCACAGAGCCGGATGATTACCGATGGAATGGCACGATATGAGCCAGGCAAACCGCTGTCAATCAGAAGCTTTACGTATACGTAAGATTTTGCAAATTTTATCCGAATTTGCTGATGGTTATTCCACTAGCAGGGCCAGGGCAAACAGGGCTAGCGCCGCGCCTTGGAAAAAGATGCGCAACCGCATCAAGGTGTTGCCATGCTTGCGCCCGAATTCCCCACCTTGGGCCATGCCAAAAAGGCCGATGGCTAGGGCAATAAGCGCGCCCAGCATGGCAATGATCATCAGAATAAAGAAGGTGGTTTTCATGGCGAATAACGTGCTCGTTTACAAATGTAACATCCGGCGATGCCGCATCATGACAGGAGGTCTAGGGATCAAAAGCTTGACGTTCCTAATCGGCAACCGCTAGCACAGATATATGCAAAACCAGCCATTCGCCAACCGGTTCATTATTCGAATTAGCCACCCGATCCTCTGATCCGAGGGTCGGGAGACCGTCTATGCGGTCATTGATGGCGCTAGTCATCTTTGAATAGTTTTCCAGTTATCAAAGGCTTAACAATGGTTATGCAACCGAATGCAAGGCCTGTTCCTTGCGCTTCTTCTCCCGTTTCTCGCGCCGCACAGGCGGCTAATAATAGCGACGATCTGACCCGATTGGACGATCAAGCAGGGGGTATTAACTATCGCTTTATGGTCATCGCTGAGGTTGCTCCCGGCCTCTTGCCCCGCGTGATCCAATTGGTCGCAAAACGGGGTATGGCGCCCACCATGTTTTACGCGACCCAAAAGCAGACAAGCGCCGGGCTAGACTGTCACCTGTCCATGGAAGTCGTGGGGCTAGAGCCCGTGACGGCCGAGATGATTGGTGAAAGCATCCGGCAAATACCGGGAATTTTTGAGGTGACGATGACTGTCGGTAAGGCTGATCTGGGGCCGTGCCCGGGTTGAATGGGTTGGGACGGGTGAGAGTGGATCAGAACGGATTAGAACGGATTAGCCAACGGTGCCCTGGCGTTCATCTAAGCACGGTAATGTGCCGCGTAGCTGATCAAGGACATCCTGGGCTGTAAGGCCCTCATCACGTAAATGTGCCAAGCTTTTGGCTTTGTCCCGTGTGGCTAAGCGTTGGCCTTGATCATCGGTGATCAGGTCATGATGGTGATAAACCGGTGTGGGGAAATCCAACAGGGCCTGAAGCAACACATGAAGATGAGTGGCGTGGAATAAATCTTTCCCGCGTGTCACATGAGTGATGCCTTGTAAGGCGTCATCATGGACCACCGCCAGATGGTAGCTGGTGGCGATATCTTTACGCGCGAGAACCACATCGCCCAATTGCTCGGGCTGACCGGTCACAGGCCCTACGCCCTCATCAAACCAATTAAGGCGCGTGCGATCAGGAATGCGTGCCAATGCTTTTGCCAAATCCAAGCGCCAGGCATGGCTTTCCCCGTCCAAAATACGTTGGGCGGCCTCCCGGTGATCCAGGTTTCGGCAGGTGCCGGGATACAGTGGCCCTTCAGGGCCATGGGGCGCGCTGACACTGCGTTCGATCTCGGCTTTGATCTCAGCCCGAGTGCAAAAACAGGGATAAACCAGGCCCATGGTCTGTAATTGCGCCAGCATCGCGGTGTAATCGGCCATATGCTGTGATTGATGCCGTACCTCATCATCAGCCCAGCGCAGGCCCAGCCAGGTCAAATCCGCTTTAAGATTGGCGATGTGCTCGGGCTTGCACCGTGTGTGGTCAATATCCTCGATCCGCAAGAGCACATCACCGCCCAGGCGTTCCGCTTCAGACCAGGTGAACAGGGCGGAAAAGGCATGGCCCAGATGCAGGCGACCGCTGGGGCTTGGGGCAAAGCGTAAAATAGGCTGAGCGGTGTCACGCCAGCTCATGCCTCATGGTCCTCTGGCGCCGACGCGGTGCGCCGCCAGACCGCAAGCTCATACCCATCAAGATCGGTGAAGTGAAAACGTTCACCACCAGGGAAACTAAAAACTGGTTTGGTTATCTGCCCACCGGCCTTGGTGATCGCCGT
>JBCCBF010000092.1:0-8961 GCA_039814445.1 Pseudomonadota bacterium | reverse complement strand
TTAATAAGTGCGCGGCGCTGCGAAATACACCTGTATGCAGCCTTAGCGACAGGCACTTATTAAGAGAACAGCAATAATCATAAATCAATTACTTGTTCAGAGCAGGAAAATACTGCACTGCACAATGTTTTCATACCTTGCTATTTTGGTGTTTTGAATATTTGAAATTCAGTGACTTAATGGTTGTAGCAAAAATGAGTAATATTAATTTCTTTTAATAATCAATCGCTTAATAACTAAACCCCGGAAATCTAACAATTTTTTTATATGCATGCGAATGATGCGAGCCCGCAGTGGGTTATGTTGTTCATATCTAATAGTAATTTTGTTGCACTGCGATTGTTAGTGCACGGAGGATTCAATGGAAGAACTTTCAGTTGGTCAATATGACCTCATTTTCAATGCCTTTTCGTTCACCTTTGCAACGATGGCAGCGGCGACGCTGTTTTTCTGGATGGGTCGCAGTCAAGTGGCCCCTGCCTATAAAACAGCGATGACGATCACCGGTCTTGTGACCTTTATTGCTGCGTATCACTACTATCAAATCTTCAACAGTTGGTCGGGCGCGTTTGACGTGAACAGCGGCACCATTGCGACCACGGGCTATGCGTTTAACGAAGCCTATCGTTACGTGGATTGGCTGCTAACCGTGCCATTGCTACTCGTAGAGCTGATCTTGGTCATGAACCTGTCACGCTCTGAAACCATTTCAAAAGCAACCAAGCTTGGTCTCGCAGCAGCCCTGATGATTATCCTGGGCTATCCTGGCGAAGTGGCTGACGATGCTGGCCAACGCTGGCTCTGGGGTATTCTCTCTATGCTGCCATTCTTGTACATCGTGGTGTCACTCTTCACCGGCCTAAAGGATTCAATCCAAAGCCAGCCCGAAGATGTGCGCGGCCTTGTCAGCACCGCCCGTTGGGTCGTGGTTTTGTCATGGTCCTTCTACCCAGTCGTATACTTCGCTGGCGCGATTGCTGGTTTGGAAAGCCCCGTGGCGATCACTATCGTGGAAATTGGCTATACCATTGCTGATATCGTTGCCAAGGCAGGCTTTGGTGTCCTGATCTACATGATCGCGGTGCGGAAATCCGCCCATGACGTCGGTGTGGCACCAGCCGCAACACCAGCTGCCGCTGAGTAATACCAGCAATACCTAGGAACATTCCTATTGGTTATCGTGGCGGCGTTATCAATCGTAACGCCGCCACGACTTTCTCAGTCTAGGAGGTACGCCGGTGAACACCACGCCGCCCATTACCTTAAAAGCCGGGGCAACCCGGACACTACAGCCTCTGGCGGATCCGGCAGGTCCTAACAACGCCGCCGCACATTTGGACGCTGTTGAGAACTTAATGCTTGAGCTCGCCACTGAAAGCGCTGTGGCCGAGACCCAAATTCACCAATCATTACGCGAACATTTCGCCGCCGGCGGGAAGCGTATTCGCGCGCTCATGGCCCTGACGGTAGGGCAATCCTTGGCCATTAACGCACCATCGCGCCTGGCCATCGCAGCCTGTTGCGAGTTGCTACACAACGCATCCCTCATTCATGATGACATTCAGGACGCGGATGATACCCGCCGTGATCAGCCTTCCTTATGGGCAAGCTATGGGACCGATCTAGCTATTTGCGCTGGGGACGATTTGATCTCAGCCGCCTACGCCGCCTTGGCGCATACTGATACGCCCAGCGCGCTTCCTGACCTCATCAAGCAAACCCATAAGGCCATCAGCCGAACCGTGGCTGGCCAGACGGCTGATCTGGCCCAAACCGGTTTGGCGCTTGATGACATCACGCTTTATGAAACAATTGCCGGGGAAAAATCCGGGCCGTTACTGGGATTACCCGTTTCACTTTGTTTGTTAGTCGCCGGCCACCAAGACCAGCTTGACCGGGTCAAGCGGATCGAGCGCCTGGTGGCGATTGCTTACCAATTCGTTGATGATATCGGCGATTGGCAAGACGATCAGGCACAAGGCAGCTTAAACGGCGTCTTGGTGTTAGCCCGGGCGCAAAAGACCACCCCAATCGCGGCGATCAATGAGGCGGCAGCGCTGACCCGTCGCCACTTACTACACGCCCGCGAACAGGCGAAAAGCCTGCCCCATGGTTCTGGTGCTGTGTTTATTGATCTGGCCGATCGGCTGGACGCGAAACTGACGCGGGAGCTCAGCCTTGCCTCGTGATCCGGCGGCTACCAGCGATAACAGCGCCCCTAACCCCCAAAACCATGCCCTGGTGATCGGCGGTGGTTTCGGCGGCATGGCGGCAAGCTTACGCCTGCGGGCCAAGGGCTACCACGTGACGATCGTGGATCGTTGCCCGCGTCTAGGCGGGCGCGCCCAGGTGTTCGAACGCGAGGGTTTCCGTCACGACGCGGGCCCCACGGTGATCACCGCGCCATTTCTGTTCGAAGAATTATTCAACCTGTTCGGCAAAAAGCTGGCTAATTACGTTGAGTTGGTCGTCCCCGAACAATGGTACCGGTTCTATTTTGATGAGGACCAGACGCAGTTCGATTACGGCCCGACCCAAGAGATCACCGAGGCAGAGATTGCCAAAGTAAGCCCGGATGATGTGCGCGGGTATCGGCGCTTCAACGACCACGCCAAAAAGATTTACGACCTAGCTTTTACCAAGCTGTCGGATGCGCCCTTTCACAACCCGGGCTTGATGGTCAAATACCTGCCATCCCTGTTGCGCTTACGCAGTTATGAAACCGTGTGGCAGATGATCAGCCGCTTTGTGAAGAATGATAAAGTGCGGCGGGCCTTTTCAATCCAGCCTTTGTTGCTCGGCGGCAATCCCTATCAGACAACCAGCATCTACGGCCTTATCAACCATCTGGAACGTGAACACGGCGTGTGGTTTCCCATGGGCGGCACGGGGGCGCTGGTGGATGGCTTAGCCACCCTGATGACCGAAGAAGGCATCGATATCCGCACCAACACCACCGTCGATCATATTATCATTGAGGATGGCATCGCCCGCGGGGTGATGCTGGATAATGGTCAGGCAATACGGGCTGATGTGGTGGTGTCAAACGCCGACCCGATGCATCTTTATAAACACATGCTGCCACCCGGCGTGATCAACACGCCAGCCACCATCCGCAGCCGTCACGCCCGGCTTTCTATGGGGCTCTATGTGCTGTTCTTTGGCGCTGACAAACAATGGCCGGAAGTAGCCCACCACACAATCTGGTTCGGCAAACGGCATAAAGAACTGCTAGACGATATCTTCAATCGTAAAGTGCTCGCCGATGATTTCTCCCTCTATTTGCATCGGCCCACCGCCACCGACCCCAGCTTCGCCCCCGCTGGCGCCGACAGCTTTTATGTGCTGTGCCCGGTGCCAAACCAACAAGGCGATATTGATTGGGCCGAAGAAGAACCAAAACTGCGCCAGCGGATTATTGAGGCTCTAGACTGCAGCATTTTACCAGGTCTTCGTGATACCATACGCGCGCCGTTCTCGATGACGCCCGATAATTTCGCCCATGACTACCTTAGCGCCGCTGGGGCTGGTTTTTCCATTGCCCCTCACTTCACCCAATCGGCCTGGTTCCGGTTTCACAACCGCGCAGAGACCATACCCGGCTTGTATTTGGTGGGCGCCGGCACCCATCCCGGTGCGGGCCTGCCCGGCGTGGTCTGTTCGGCCAAGGTTATCGATAAGCTGGTGCCCCTGGCCCCAGGGATGGCCTCGGGGATGGCCTCGGAGATGCCTCCAGGGGCTTCCGCGCACAAGGCGCATCAAGCGACAGACCACGGGTCATCCCAGCGCGTCGGTTCTGATGGCGCGACCAACCAAGCCGCTTAGAGCGCGACGCCATGGGGGCCGCCCAATCACCAGCCGTGGTCGACTTGACGAGTGGGTCCACGTTGACCAGTGTGTCCAGGGTCATGACGGTATCCACGAATACCATGCTAGCCACCGAGACAAGGGTGGCCGCGGTGCCTGATCATCAGGAGCAACACGAAGAGCAGCACCAGGGGACACCGCCAGACGCTGAGACGGCCCTGGCCAGCCTGCAAAAACACGGCAAAAGCTTTGCCTGGGCCGCGCAGTTTCTCGGACGCGAGCACGCCGAGGCGGGGGCCCGGCTCTATGCCATTTGCCGGGCTATTGATGACATGGCCGACGACAACCCACCGGCACGGGCACGAGAGCTGCTTACGGCCCTACGAAACGCGCTGAATGGCCTGCCGACCAGCGAGCCGTTGGCTCAGAACACGGCGGCTCACATTCACACCCTGGCTCAAATGATCCCGCTCAACCAAACCGCGTTGTTGCACCTGATTGATGGGGTGGAACAAGATCTAGAACCCGTACGCCTGGCCGATGAACCCGCGTTAATCCGCTACGCTTACCGGGTCGCGGGTACCGTGGGCTTGATGATGTGCAATGTTTTGGGCGTCACCGATCACACCGCCCACCGCCATGCCATTGATCTGGGCATTGCCATGCAGCTGACCAACATCGCCCGGGATGTGCTGGAAGATGCCCAACAGGACCGCCGGTACTTGCCCGGCCATTGGGTGGCCCTGGACCCAGGCGATATCGCAACGCCCAACCCAGCACAGCAAGCACAGACCGAGGAGGCCATCGCACGGTTGCTGGTCCTGGCTGAGACCTACTACGCCTCCGGGCAAGCTGGCTTAGTTTATCTGCCGGCTCGGGCGCGGGTGGCGATTGCCATTGCGGCCAGGGTTTATCGCGCTATCGGCCGGTCCCTCGCCGCCAGGGGGTGTGATTATCAACGGGGCCGGGTTGTGATACCCACCTGGCGTAAGGCCTTGATCAGCCTGGGCGTAGTACTGTCACCCAGACTTTATCGCCGTAAAGCCCCGACCCATGACCCAGCCCTGCACGCCAGCCTCGGTGGCATCACCCAACTAGCCGGCCCGCACCATGGCCAAGACTGACACCACCGCCTTAATCCTGGGGGGTGGCGCTGCCGGTTTGCAGTTGGGCGCCGCCTGTGCCGCGGCGGGGATCAGCGCCCAGATCATTGAGCCCCGTACGCAATATGAAGCGGACCGTACCTGGTCATTCTGGGCCGCGCCCGATCATGATTTCGCTGATTGTGAACACGCCCGTTGGTCTCAATGGTCGGTCAGCCATGGGGATCAGGTGGCCATGCGCCAATCATCCTCGCTGGTCTATACCAGCCTGGACGCCGGGCGCGTTTACGACAAGCTGACCCATACCATCGAGAACAGCGATCACGTGCGCCTCCACCTGGGGTGCCATGCTAATGGCGATCCCCACTGGAAGGCGGCGGATCGACAATGGCATGTCACCACGACAAACGGGCCGATAACTGGGCGCTATGTTTTTGACAGTCGCCCTCCTGCTGTTGCCCCGGGTACCTATGGTCAGTTTTTTGTGGGGCGCGAGATCCGCACGGACAAGCCGGTGTTCCAGGCCAACACTGTGCAGCTGATGCATTTCCGCACGCCTGCCACAGCCGGGGATCGTGGCGATGCCATCAATTTTCTTTACGTGCTGCCCTTTGCCCCGGACCATGGGTTGGTGGAGGTAACCCGTTTTACGACCATGCCATCAGCTGCTGCTACTGCCGCCATGACGGCCAATCAGATGATCCAGCCGATGATCAAGCAGATGACATCATGGCTGGCGGACGAGCTAGCCGCGCTGGTGTTGGATGCTGCGATCACCACAATCCGTGATGAGGCTGGGTTCATCCCCATGGCCGTCACATCACCACCGCCCGCCGCGAATGGCTATTGTCCCATGGGGCTGCGCGGCCAAGCCGCACGGGCCAGTACGGGCTATGCCTTCAGCCGCATGGGTCAGATGGCGACGGCATTCGCCGACCAAATGCTCGCCGGGCGCATGGCGCCGACACTCGATATGGATGGTCCACTAACCCGGTGGATGGATCAGGTCTTTTTAAAGGTTTTGCAACGTCATCCCGAGCAAGCGCCTGGGCTGTTCCACCGCCTGTTTGAACGCGCGCCGGTCGACCGGCTGGAACACTTCCTGGAAGGCTCGCAACGCCATGGGGACCGGCTTTCGATCATGATGGCCTTGCCCAAATGGCCGTTTATTAAAGCGGCTCTCATGCCCAAGCCGCGTGCGAGGACACCCTAATGGCTGATCAGTCATCGCAGGCCCCACCATCATCGCCCTCATCACCGGCCCCACCATCGCACCCATCATCCACCATGGGCGATACCCGGCTTGACTATTACCGCCTGGCTCTTCTTATGGTCGGGGGCGCGTCGGGGGCGGTTGCGAGCGTTGTTCTGGGTCATGACGTGACCTGGCAATTATGGCTCTTGGTGCCTTTCATTGTGCTGTTAGGTTTGCCCCATGGCTGTCTCGATTTAGCCATCGCCCAAAAGCTTCGCCCCTTACCGACCACGCTTTCCTTGGCCGGTTTTGTCGCTGTTTATCTGGGGCTAGCCGGGTTGGTGTTGGGGTTATGGCTATGGTTACCCGGCATCGCCCTGGCACTGTTCTTGGGGTATTCCGCCCTGCATTTTGCCGGTGATTGGCGGCGTTACTTGCCAGGCTTACGCACCCTGCCTTTGGGGCTGACTATTGTCGCCATACCGGCTGTGGCCTATCAGCAAGAGACCGCCAGCATCCTGGCCATGCTCGCCCCGGCTGAATGGGCCCAAGGCTTAGCCCAGGCGATGACGTTGATCGCACTGATGATGGGGTCCCTGGCGTTGTGTTTGCTGGTCGCGGGATGGGTGGCGAAGAGGGTGCCACACATTGTGGTGGTTGAGTTTATAGCCCTCGTGATCATCGCGCTTGTCACCCCGCCCTTGGTGTATTTCGCCCTGTATTTCTGTGTGGCGCATTCACCCAAGCATTTACAGGATAGCCGGGAAGAGCTGGGCCTAACCTGGCGCGGTTTGTGCCTGCGCGCCTTACCCATTTGGCTGGTGACCATACTCGGCGCGCTTATTGCGTTTGCTATCATTCCAGCGGCACCATTGGCACCCCAGGCAGCGACCCTACAGATCATTTTCATCGGTCTGGCGGCGCTGACCATCCCCCATATGCTGTTGGTGGAAGCCATGTGGCGATTGCCCGGCCACAGCCATGGCAACCATCGCAGGCATACGGCATCGTAAACGCTGTCAGCATCGCCTGACATATTCTCGATTGGCCGCTGACGGTTAGGCCAGGAAATCCTCAGAAAAGCTGGTTAAGCCGATCAACAAGATGGTTTGGTTATCGGCGGTGATAAGCAGCCCATCGGCCGTGGCACTCGCGGATTGGATACGACCAGGATCAAGACCCAAGCGGTCACCCTCGGTCACGTCAAAATCCTGCACCTGATCCGCCCCGCCCAAAGGCACGGAGAAGTCAAAGAAATCGGCCCCATTACCGCCGATCAGGGTATCAGCCCCCGCGCCACCCGATAATTGATCATCACCGGCGTTCCCCAACAGCTGGTCATCACCTGCACCACCATCCAGCCTGTCATCATCACGGCCTACCACCCGTCAGTCGATCGTCACCCCGCCCGCCGGCCAGAACATCATCGCTTGCCCCGCCATCGAGGCTATCGGCATCGGCCCCACCAAACAGGCTATCAGCGGCCTCACCACCAAAGAGTTGGTCTTGGCCACCGCCTGTATCAGGTTAAAAAAGGCTTTTAATTCATCGGTGGAATTGATCGTCTCATAGCCACAAAAAGCATTGTTCGAGCCAAATAGCTCATCACCATTTTCGGACAACTCACGGGCCTTCGGGCCAATAATTTGGCGGAAAATATTAAAGGTGAGGGTTTCATCCCCAGTAAGACGCGACCAACGATCATCGTCTTGGTTGGCCCCAGACAGGCGCAAATCGACCAAGAGATCGCGGTTGATCACACCATTGGCGTCTCGGTCATCAATGATAAAGACATCATTATCTTCACCGCCGCGTAAGGTGTCTGTACCGCGGCCGCCTTGCAATGTGTCACGGCCTGAATCACCCAAAAGGGTATCATTGCCAGACCCACCAATCGGTCGCTCATAGTGCCCTGGATATGGTTGGGGATCCCAGTGTCACCACCATCCGCAAGAGCATCGAAAGCCGCACCTTGGTGGGTTATTGATAAGGCAGGAGACTACGATGTTGGATACATCGCCCATAAGCAGTTTTGAGGCCATCAACCCGGCCAAAACTGTCCCGGGTCATCAGCAGGCCGCCCTCGAGGATAATCAGAATCCTGTGATCATCGACATGCAAGTCGAGGAGAAAGCCTCAAAAGTACTGGTCAGCCAGGTGCTCAAAGGCACCCAATTGAACCGCGTGATCGCCATCTCCCACAACGCGGTAAAGACGGCCTCCCTGCACCAAAAAGGCTTCCCGAATATTGTGGAGCACCCGATGCGCGGGATTACCCTCATGTGCGCGATTGACGATTGTGTCGGCAGCGACGAGGAGGAATAGGCGGCGGCAGGCGACTAACAGGGCCTTTTATAGCGATACAGCGACCTTGTGCATTGGGCGCCGACGTCACGATGCAACCGCAAGGAGGCTGCATTGGTGGCGGACACGAGGGATTTCAAATGCGTCTGCCCTGCATCGCGAGCCACCCGCTTCAGCTCCATGACGAGCGCGTCGGCAACCCGCTTTCCCCAATAGCGCCGCTGGACCGCCGTCGCGGTGACGAAATAGTCGTCGAGAAAGGTCAAGAGCCCGACCACGTCCTGCGATCCGGTGTGTTTGGCGATCATAAACCGATGCGATTTGCGAGCACACCGTTCTAGGAGGCCGTCGGCCGTCACTTCTGGCATGCCACCAAGTCGCGTTAGATAGACGTTGTAAAGCTTAGCCAGCGCCTCGGCGGTCTTGGTGTCCGCCTCCGTCCATTCAGCGATCTTGATACCATCGATGGCAATTGGCTCAATGTTATCAATCAAGGCTTCCATCTCATAATCGATGCCATCCTGCTCGAAACCACAGGCCACTAAAAAGCCG